>CABGHG010000005.1 GCA_902158735.1 Candidatus Methanolliviera sp. GoM_oil | reverse complement strand
ATTAAATATAAATTCCCCCTCTCTCTGCATTAAAATATATGTCTCAGTTTCTAGAAATTTTTTAATCCTTAAAAGTGTAACACGGTCTAATCCTATCTTTTCCATAAGAGTGGGAATATTTATCGAAAATTGCTTCCCTTCCCCCTTCTTTACCATTGTTCTCAAAATCTTTTCACAATTTTTACCATAAGTAGGCTCCGATAGTGCCATCTCTATTCTCTGCTCCCATAATTCATCTTTCGCGTCTGGTAAATCCTCTAAATCTCTTCCCAAATATTCGCTCAACTTTTTTTGATTCTCCTTCCACCCATATGTGAAAAGATCATTCAGAATTCTCTCACGTATATCATAAAGGGAATGCGCCAATCCACGTCCTATCATGACATTCTCGCCAATCTCAATCCCAAAAACATCTTTTAATCGATCTCTAACTTCTTCATCCTTGAAGAGTTCTGGATAAGCATCGACCATTTTTACATAATCCTTTGGTAAAAGTTCTAAAAGCTGTAATACATAGTTTCTCGTTGGCAAAAGGGCATAAATGGCATCTACAATGTTGTTCAGATGCTCTTTTATATCTTCCTCTGTTATCTCAACCATTTTTATTCACATCCGATATATAATTACTTGGTATTTATATCTTTCTTAAATTTTATAACCCCCATAAGCCAAAAAGACATATAAAGAGGAAATGATTATATCTGCGATGCATCCCGGATTTATCCCCTTTTTAACAAGCTCTGAATCGAATTTTCTCACTTTCTCTATCGTGTAATCTTTCATTATCTCGTTAGCACTTTCTTTAACGCGAAGCGCTTCTTCCATTCCAAATTTAGCCACGATCAGACCATCTACATGCTTTGATAGGAGCGATACATCCTCATAAACGATTGAATCGTTTATATCAAAGTCATCCTTTTTTGACCTATCCATCAGATTCTTTGCAACCTCAAACGTTATCGGATACCCCTCCGCCCATTCCCTTGCTACAAGATTATCCTTTGGAGAAAGTTCCATCAGTTCATAAAGACTTTTGTTTTCCACTTTTAGCTTCTGCAGCGAAGCTCTATCCTTTATGTCATATCTCTCAGCCTCTTCAACTCTAATCTTCTCGGAGAAGAATATTTTATAGAATTCTAGCGTATCCTCTACGTCCGTCCCCCTCACCACATCAGAGACCACTCCTTTGAGCTCTTTAAGTTTGTCGTCTTCGGATTCATATGCGACAAAATCTTTGATTCTTTTAGACGCTCTCAAAAGCGGTATCAACAGAGTAAAAGCTCCAAAATGCGTGTTTCCTCCGCGTTGCCACTTATGGCTCTCCTCAACTCCAAGCCTGATCAGTCTGCCGATCGTTTCCTCGGATTTATATGCCCTTACAAATATCTGGTATGCCGAGACGGATGATGCCAAAAAATGCTCATATCTGGTTTCTCCAAAATCATGCCTTCTATCAATATTTCCGGGCTTTGGGTCGACTGAAACCTCGAGGAGCATCGAGAGCTGGGCGCATCCGGCGTAAAAATATTCGTCCATTAGATGATGTCTGTATATCTTATAGATATCATTTATGATCTGCATCCCACTCGCGTGAATTAAATTGAACTTAGGAAATAATTCGCCCCTAACCCATTGCCATTCTAATTAAGTGAGTGGCCATTGCATCCCTCATCGGCATCCGGAGAATCGAAGAGAGCATACGAAATAACTTTTTGAGAGTAAGAGATCGTACGGTCTTTGGCAGACGATCATACGTATACGTCATCAGGGCCCCCAATCTATGATAGATAAGCAGTTGCTCGACGTCGTCTTTCCATCTGTATGTGGGATCTATGATTGCCTTAGCTGCTATCTCTCCACTTCTCATCGCTTGATATATACCCTCACCGACGGTCGTGAAGTTAAAACTGGCCGCATCTCCCACGAGAAATATATTGCCGAACCTAAACCCGTTGTAGTTGAACTTTATGGTGGCGGCTTTCATCTCTCCACCCAATACGATCTCGTGTTGACGGCACCAACTTTTAAATACTTCTCTAAATTGCCCAATCTGCATAAATCGTGGCATCGTGCCGGCGCCGACGATTGTGTATCCCGCGTGAGGGAATACGTAACCCCACCCCATACCCAAAGCATCGTCTATGATCACCTCGAACTTGTCCCTGCCCCGCACATACCACTCCACGCAAACCGCTTTGTCGTTATAAAATCCCAGCCCACGCGCAATCACCGATGTGGAACCGTCGCTTCCGATCAAATAATCATATCTGATCTTCTTACCAGATTTGAGTGAAACGACACGACACCTTTTATCCAAAGATGCAACGGAACTATCTGGTGATATAGTAGCACCTGCTTTCTCTGCCACCGCCATCTGGTACTGTCCAAGCTTCAACCGATCTACCGTATAAAAGAACGGTTCTCCATCAACCGTGTTTATGGTGGTGGACCAACCGTTCACATGAAAGGTCAAACTATCGCAACTTTTTTCGAGTAGAAATTTTGGTATATAGATAAGCCCGTGACGAAAAATGCCTCCAGCACACACTTTATCCCCTATACGACTCTTAGGGAGCTTTTCTAATACCAATACGTCCTTCCCACCTTCTCCCAATATTTTGGCGGCGGTTAAACCAGCTGGACCTGCTCCAACGATGACGATCTCGTGATGTTCCATGGAAAACAACACTTTTATCTATCAAATTTATCGAATAAAACTTTTTGGGTCTTCTTTAATTTAGCCTTCTGTGGGTAAAGTATATATTCCTGAAATATACACCCTACCAAGATGAACGATGCGAGATGATATAACTTCTTTAATTGGATTGAATGTTTATACGAATGAGTGTAAACATGTGGGAAAGGTCGAGGACGCAGTTTTAGATCTGGACGGGAAGAAGATTACACAACTGGCATTAACCAATGTGAATGAAGAGCTTAAAGATCCGTCGAAGAGGGGTATATTGATCCCTTATAGGTGGGTTACGGGGGTGGGGGAGATAGTGCTCGTAAAACGAGTCTTTGGGTTTCCTCCTACCACAGAGGAGGAATAAGCATGTCAAAAGATGATGCCATAAAGATAATAGATAAAATAAAAGGAGATGGAAGAGTAACATTAACGGAGTATGAGAGTAAGAAGATTCTTGCGGCATACGGTTTTCCTGTCACCAAAGAAAAGCTTGCAAGAGATGAAGGAGAAGCCGTAAATTTTGCGGAAGAGATAGGTTACCCTGTCGTTTTAAAGATAGTATCTCCAGATATAACTCATAAAACCGACGTGGGAGGGGTTAAAGTTAATATAAAATCCCAAGATGAGGTGAAGACGGCATACAACGAATTGATAGGTATAAAGGATAAAATTAAAGATGCAGATATACACGGCGTTCTTATCCAAGAGATGGCACCAAAAGGAAACGAAGTCATCCTTGGAATGACCCAGGACCCCCAATTTGGTCCAGTTTTGATGTTTGGGCTTGGGGGGGTATTTGTTGAGGTATTAAAAGATGTATCTTTCAGAATACCACCCCTCACAAGATTTGATGCAGAGGATATGGTAAAAGAGATCAAAGCATATCCAATATTGGAGGGGGCGAGGGGGGGAGTTTCATCGGATTTGGACGCGTTGATCGATTGTATATTGAAACTTTCGGATCTCAGCATGGACCTATCTGATTATATAAAAGAGATGGACATAAACCCCCTCTTTGCAACAGAAAAAGGCGCGGTGGCAGTGGATTCGTTGGTTATATTGAAGTAATTTAGAGGGAAGAAGAGGCGCCTTAAAAATTCCCATTGCCTATTTATATTTGTCAGGAGGTAGATAGAATATATGTGTGGGTAGATATGCTATCTTTTTAGTGGCCACTCTTCATCGGGGGCCCGTAGCTTAGCCAGGTGGAGCGCACGGCTGATAACCGTGAGGTCGCCGGTTCAAACCCGGCCGGGCCCATATACTCTCTTCAAATATAATTGATCGCCGACTGTGCAAAAGAATGAGATATTGCAAAACATCCCAAAGAATTGAAGAGTTTTATCATGAATGAATCCCATAAATAAACCGGTAGGTTTCTCATGGCAAAGATATGCGTATTAAGGATGGAAGGGACAAATTGCGAATGGGAGACGTTTTTGGCGTTTAAAAGGCTTAAAGGAGACGTTGAGTTCGTTCATATAAAGCAGATCTTGAGAGAGAGCGAAGAAGATCGATTCTTAGGAGATTACGCGTGTGTTATAATACCTGGCGGCTTCTCTTCCGGCGATTACGTACGTGCAGGGGCGATATTCGCTTCGAGGCTAAGTAAATTAAAGAAGGAGATAATCGAATTCATCGAAGAGGATAAACTGTTGGGAGGAATATGCAACGGGTTTCAGGTATTGGTCGAGCTTGGTGTTCTACCTGGGATTGGAGCGGCATTATCTGAGGAAAAAAAGGCGGCACTTACCGTAAATGATTCAAATCTATTCGAATGCAGGCCCACATTATTGAGGCATGTGAATGGTGGAAAGTGTATATTCACGAGGAGATATGCAAGAGATAAGATAGTGGTCTTTCCGAGTGCACACGCCGAGGGAAAGCTCGTCTTTAGGGATGAAGATATATTAGAGAAGATGATCGAGAACGATCAGATCGTCTTTAGATATACAGACAGTAAAGGAGATTATGCAGGATACCCATGGAACCCGAACGGTTCTATATACAACATAGCAGGAATATGTAACGAACGGGGGAACGTCTTTGGGCTCATGCCACACCCGGAGAGGGTCTTCTACTCCTATACACATCCGGATTGGACAAGAAATTATAGGGGTGTCTATGGGGATGGAATGTCACTTTTTAAATCTATTTTGGATTATATTGATAAGTAGAGAAGGATGAATTGGAAAGAGAAGAAGGGCAATATTTTAAAAAGATTGAACGAGAGGATGGGGGAAGGTCTGGTGGACGAGAGGATCATCCCAACGCTTGATAGAATCAATAAATTTTCCTATCTTTACACGGTTTCGAGTTGTTCTGGCAGAGTGATCATCATAGATCTTCCAAAGATCGGCGATAAGAGAAATGCTGTATTTGCTGGAAGATGGCATAGAAGAGTTGAGAAAAAAGAGGTATTAAACGCGATCGAGAGATGCAAGAGAGACGGGTGGTTCATCCTAAATCCCCCGATCATTCACGTCGTCTGCAAAGATATTGAGCACGCCAAAGAACTTTTGAAGATCGCGGTCGAATCTGGCTTTAAGAGATCCGGGATAAAATCGATTGGAGAAGATAAGATAACCGTGGAGATGAACAGCACCGAAGTCATCGAGACGATCGTCGCCAAAGACGGCATAAATATCATAGGCGAGGATTATTTAGAGGTCTTAATAGAATGTGCAAATATAAAGTTTGATATATCTCAAAGAAAGATTGAAAGGTTGAACGAGAGGTTAGATGAACCCCTCCTTCACGAGAAGTTCGCCGTTTAGGATCGCCGCCCCCGCCGCCCCCCTCACCGTGTTATGACCAAGAGTTATGTACTTTATCCCGTCGAAGTCTTCCCTTACCCTACCAACGGATATCGTCATCCCTTTGCCCATATTTCTATCCAACCTGGTCTGTGGCCTATCCTCATCATCATGAAGATATATCACCTTCTCCGGTTCAGAGGGTAGATCTTTCAATCCGGGATCGAAACTCAAAAACTCCCTCTTCACGTCTTCGGCTGATATCTTCTCCTTAGTCCTTATCCAGATCGCCTCCATATGACCATCTATCACCGGAACCCTGTGGCAACTCGCGCTGATCTTTATCTTCGCGTTCTTTACCTTCTCTCCGTCGAATCCACCAAGCAACTTCAGCGGTTCTGTCTCCATCTTCTCCTCCTCTCCGCCTATATATGGAACCACGTTATCCAGGATACTCATCGATGAAATACCCTCATATCCTGCTCCAGATACCGCCTGCATCGTGGAAACCCGTATCTCTTCGATATCAAATTTCATCAGTGGTTTAAACGTCGGCACCATCGCGATCGTCGAACAATTTGGATTAGTTATTATAAAGCCATTCCATCCCCTCTTCTTCCTTTGAAGATCTATAAGACCCAGATGCTCTTTGTTCACCTCTGGAATGATGAGCGGGACATCTTCTTTCATTCTGTTGGCGCTCGCGTTGCTCGAAAGGGCGAACCCACCTTTTGCAAAATTAGACTCTATCTTCCCCGCCAGATCTGCCGGAAGCGCCGAAAACACCAGATCTGCATCGATCTTTCTTGGATCCATCGGAAGAACTTCTTTCTCTGCAAGATCCTTCGGTATCTCCGTATCGAGTCTCCAGGGTCTCGCGTCTTTATATCTCTTTCCTACGCTCCGTTCGGATGCGGCCAGACACTCGATCTCAAACCATGGGTGATCCTCCAAAAGTTGGACGAATCGCTGTCCGACCGCACCTGTTGCACCGAGGATTGCGACTTTCTTCTTCAATTATTCATCTCCCGCCTTTTATCTAAAACCCAACGATGCCTTCGGAGGCACTTAAAGTCTGGATAGTAAGGCGGATGCCTTTGCTGCCGCGGCAGAACCCTGAGAGACACTCAAAGATATATCCTTTAATCCCTGTGCACACCCACATATCAGTATACCCTCTCTTTTAGTTTCGATGGGGGCCAATCTCGAATTCTTCTCGGTAAAGAAACCGTAATCATCCGTATCAATCCCAAATAATTTTGCAAGATCTTTTGAGTCTTTGGACGGCAATGATGCCTCAGCCAGGACGAGAAGATCCAAATTAAGCTCCAACTCTTTATCTATAAAGTTCTCGAAGAAACTGACCAATAGCTTCCCATCATCCTCTTTTACAGTTGCCGGCCTTCCCCTGAGAAACTTCACGCCACTCTCTCTCGCCTTTCTGTAAAGCTCCTCGGCGCCTTTGAACGGGGTCCTTATGTCCATATAGATGACGTAGACGTTTCTCGTTGGATCTGCCTCCTTGAGCTCGAGAGCATTCTTTATCGTAAACGTACAGCAATAATTACTGCAGTATGGGTTGTAATTGATATCCCTGCTGCCGGCGCAGAGTATGAATCCCACATCCTTCGCTTCTTTTCCGTCGGAAGGCCTCGATATCTTTCCTCCAGTGGGGCCATCTGTATCTGACATTCTTATAAGCTGCATGGATGTGATAACATCTTCATAAGCCCCATACCCATAGATCCCCACTGGTTCAAATAGATCGTAACCTGTTGCCAGAATAACAGTCTTTGCCCCAATCTCTTCTTCTCTACCTTTCATATTTAGATCGATAGCATCCTTCGGACAGACCTTCACACATTCTTCACACTTCGTACAGCCCTCCTCATCTATAGCATATATCTTTGGAACTGCCTGCGAAAAAGGGATATAAATCGCCTTTCTCGTGTCCAAATTTCCGTTGAACGCGTTTGGAATTTCCTCTGGGCATACTTCTATACACTTCCCACAGGCGTCACAGCTGTCATTTACGAACCTCGCCTTATGGAGAACTTTGGTCGAAAAATTATTCAACGACCCGTCACACCCCAAAACCTGTGTATTCGTCATTAATTCTATATTCGGATTACCCTCTAGATCTTCCATATTGTTTACAAGACTCTCTCTCGGATTCTCCAAATTTGGAAACGTCTTCGTAATCTTTGCTACCTTACCACCAATAAAAGGCTCTTTCTCCACAAGACAAACGTTATAGTTCATCCCGGCGAGATCTAGTGCAGCTCTTATTCCGGAGACGCCACCACCAACGACCAGCGCATCGAACGATCTCAAATCAGATTCCTCCTTCTATCTTTGATTCCGTATCTTCCATCTTTGATTCTATACCTTCTATCTTTGATCCTGCTTCTATCTGTGACTTTATAGATTCTATCATCTTGTTTATGCCCCTCGAATAGAATTCCTTTGCATAAGCTATCTCATTCGTCAAATTTCCCATTGCTCTAAACCAGGTACCAGCATGGGCATGACTGTAGATGATCTTCTCCCTTTTAATCTCGATCACCTTCTCCGGGCATGCCTCCACACACGCCCCGCATAACATACAGTAAGCAGAATTAACCTCCACGGGGCTTCCATAGATCGCCTTGCATGGGCAGACATCTATGCAAACCCTGCAGTCCTCTGGGCATTTTTCTGTCTTGATGACTATCCTGCCTTCATACATCCCCTTCTGGACTATCGCTCCGTTTGGGCAGACTCCCTGGCACCAACCGCACGCGATGCACTTTCCTTCATCAAAATTGAAAGATCTGTGGTATTTTTCTGCTTTTTTAATCTTTATCTTCTTCTCTGGATATATCTCAACGAGTTTCATAAATTCGTCGTACCCTTTCCCCGCATCGAAGAACTCATTGCATTTTTCGCGTAAATCATAAGCCTCTTCTGGCATTTCAACTGTTATCGCCTCATACGGCCTCTCTTTATCCTCCCCTATCTCTATTGCGCCTGTGGGACAGGACATCTCACAGAGGTTGCAGGTGGGATCACATAAGGCTTCGTTCCAGATGACCTCCTTAATCAATTTTGGAAAATCTTCCTCCAATACGCTTCCTCTCTCTTCTCCGTCTATCTTGAACGTTATCGCATTGAAATAACAGATGTCAGAGCATACGCCACAGAAGGCGCACTTCTTCTCATCTATATCAACGACTGCCCGCTTTTTAAGCCTTCCATCCTCTACAATCGGCGGTTTTAACGTCATCGCCTCTTCTGGACAGACAGCAACACAGGTTCCACACCCAACGCACTTCTCTGCGTCCCTTATAAGCTCGTGTTCACGAAAATACATCTTCCTCGCAACAACGGCTCTTTCACCTTGAGTAACTTTGACTGGTTCGCCTCTCATCTACGAGACCTCCCTTTTATCTAATGTCATCCGATTCACATATTCTCTTATATAAACTGTATCATAAATCTTCGGTTGGTGTGCGAAACAAATTTATCACCTTTGAAGACCCCATCCGTGAGGGTGGGCCTGCCTGCCGCAGGCAGGGATGATGAACCAAAACCTTTAAATCCTCTAAATCCACACTTACGCTCATATACCAGAGGAAGAGGTTTTCCAACAAAACCTTTGGATGTAAAACTCGAAGGCTCAATTCTCTTCTCTTGTTCTTGTGGATGAGATTTGAGATAGAAAGTATGTAGGGCAGGGACTGTCCGAATTGAAAGCCTGCGGAGATTTTGGTAAAATCGGTGAACCAGGAAGTAGTCGCAAATCTTCGATTTGCGTATCCCAAAAACCGGAGGTTTTTGAGGACCTCATCCGTAAGGGTGGGGTAGTTCACTATACGAAATCATGAACCTATCCAAATGTTCAATAAGGAGTACTATTATGAGAGATGGCATGGCGTTGATGGTCGATTTAAGATCGGGAAGCATTCATACCAAGAAGGATGAATGGGAGAGAGAGTATATCGGCGGAGGTCTCGGGGCATATATGCTCAACAAACATATAAGGGGTGATGTGGACGCGATGGGGCCTGAGAATGTTTTGATAATAACGAGCGGTCCGTTTGCTGGCCTACCCATACCAGCCGCCAGCGGTATTGGAATATTCTCAAAATCCCCCTTAACGGGCTATTTTGGGGAAGATTATCTATTTGGGGCATTTGGAAATCAGATGAGTCGGGCCGGATACGCGTCTATTGTAATCAGAGGCGTTTCGGAGAGGCCGGTTTACTTATATATGGATGATGGGGTCTGCACCATAAAAAGAGCAGATGAACTGCTGGGATTAAGCCCGTGGAAAACCGAGGAGAAGATTAAAGAGGCGATGAACGATCAATCTTTGGGCGTGATCTCTATTGGTCAAGCAGGAGAGAATAAGGTTAGATACGCCACAATATACGGCGATTTCCAGTATTCTGGATCTGGGCTTGGGGCAGTGATGGGATCAAAGAGATTAAAAGCGATAGCAATAAAGGGGTCTAATGATATAAGACCCAAAGATCCCGCCACAATTTTGGAGATGTATAAAATGCTCTCTAAAAAGATGGAAGAATCCTTTGTTTATGATCTGGATTGGGCTTACAATGCAAGGGATAGACTTCCGGCGAACAATTTTAAGGGAGCTTCTTCTGAATCTAATGTGAAAAAGCTAATAGGCGGTTTAAAGGAGCGAGAGCTCAAGAAAATATCATTTCAGCATTGTCCGGTGGCATGTAAGACGCTATGCCAATCTGATGGTATAGTATCGCCAATTACAATCGGTGGGATTTCGATAGGACTCTTAAATGGCATATACGATCCCGATACGGTCATAAAAGCAGAATATCTCTGCCACACATTAGGTATGGATCCTCGTTCGGTGGCCGTAGTCGCAGCATTTGCCAACGAACTGAAGGAGAGAGGAGGTGAGATAGGGTTTGAGATGGGATTTGGGAAGAAAGAAGAGCTTCTAAAGTTCATAGAGGAGATTTCCAAGGGCAAAAGCATATTCTCTGAAGGCGTAAAAGCTGCGGCGAAGAAATTTGGTGCGGAGAATAGTGCCATGCATTCAAAAGGGGCAGAATTAAGCATAGATACGTTCACAGACGAGAATATTGCCTTTGGAACGGCGATTTCTCATAGCGGATCATACTATGGGGGAAAAGATTATGACACATCCAATCTCCTAAAGATGATGATGGTATATCCAAAGGCATACGAAGCATATTCTAAGGAGGATCTCTATCGATTGTGCGCGGCTGTTGGCGGAGAAACGGATAGAGAGAGACTCGGCGAGATGAAAGATAAAATAAATGACATCAAACGAGAGTTCAATATAAGGCAGGGCTGGAAGATGGATGATGACACCCTCCCACAGAGGATCATGGAAAATTTTTTAGGAGAAGAAGCGTTTTTACAGAAGAGATTGGATTATTATCGTTCTATGGGATGGACTGAAGAAGGTTCCAAAGGCGAGAGGGAGTGATGTAAATTGGTCAAATTTATATTTTCAGATACGAATAGATGTATCGGGTGCGGGCTATGTGAGATTATATGTTCTTGGCATAAGGAAGGCGTCTTTAACCCGCTCAAATCGAGGATAAGAACGGTTCGTCTGGGATTTGCAGATATCGCCGCGGCATGCAGGATGTGTGAAGAGCCTCTCTGCGTGCCACAGTGTCCGAGTAGGGCTCTAACCCAACGAGAAGATGGAGTCATCGAGGTGGATGAAGAGAAATGTGATGGATGTGGCTGGTGCGCAGAGGTTTGCCCCTATGGTGCCATAAATATTCACCCTAAAAAGACGGCACTGATATGCGATATGTGCGGTGGTGACCCGGAATGTGTGAAGGCGTGTCCAACGGATGCACTGATCATGGTGAGTCAAGAAGAGGTACCAAAATATCTTAGAAAAGACCTGATGGAGATAGAATTGGGAGAGATTTAAATGTCTGACCTATTACTGCCAAAAGAGAAATTGATGAACGAGACGTTGAACTTCTGTTATAAGTGTGGAGAATGCACGAGCGTATGCCCCGTATCGGATAGTGGATTTAAGCCTCACGACTTCATCGCAAAACTATCAATGGGTATGGCAAACGAAGCATACGCGTGGAGGTGTCTTACATGCAGGACATGCATGGAGGTATGCCCACAGGGCGTAGAGATACCAGAGATTGTAAGGGAGTTGCGTGGAGAGAATGTACCTGTAGCACATAAGGGTATCTTCCAGAGCCTCTACCATCTAGATGCAGAGAACGCTCCCTTAATTAATCGGGAAGAATGGTTAAAGAATAATACAAAAGAAGGTAAATACAGTGAAGAGGGAGACACACTCTTCTTCATAGGATGCCTTCCCGTGTGGGATCTCTATTTTGAGGATCTTGGATTCGATGGGGGCGAGATATTCGATTCCGCCCTGGTACTCTTGAACAAGGCAGGAATAGTCCCCCGTGTAATAAACGATGAACTCTGCTGTGGGCACGATGCACGCTGGGCTGGAGACAACGATACATTCGAGAGGCTTAAGGAGTTAAAGGAGAAGAAATTTAAGGATCTGGGAATAAAGAGGATTGTAACGGTCTGCCCAGAGTGTGCAAAGACACTGAAACAGGATTACGACCTTGATATAGAGATCAATCACATCTCTGAATTGTTGGGCGATCTCTCATTCAAAAAGATAGATAAACCCCTGACCTATCAGGACTCCTGTAGGATGGGAAGATACCTAAGACTCTTCGATGAGCCGAGGGAGATCCTTACAAAGATCGGTGATCTTGCAGAGATGGAGAGAAATAGGGAGTTTGCTCTATGTTGCGGCGTGAGCGCGTGGGTATCATGCGATCCATTCTCGAAGAGAATCAGATACGATCGGCTTGACGAGGCAGAGAGAACTGCTGAAGGTGGCTATCTCGTTACTCCTTGCCAGAAATGTCAGATACACTTTAAATGTGCGATGAACGAGGGAGTGAAGGATTATAAATTGGAAGTGATAGATCTTGTCACTCTTGCGAGAAGACAGATGGAGTGATTGCAAATTTAAAAATCGGGGATCTTAAATGGACAAAAAAAGGATGAGCGGCTCGGTCCTGGTCATAGGCGGAGGAATCGCCGGGATGGCGGCATCTCTGGATCTGGCAGATATGGGTTACAAGACATATATCATCGAGAAGACGCCATCTATCGGCGGAACGATGTCTCAACTTGACAAAACATTTCCGACGCTGGACTGTGCGATGTGTACGATGGCACCGAGGATGGTGGATATATCAAGGCACCCAAACATCGAGATTATTCCGTACTCCGTGGTAGAAGAGGTGGGCGGGGATATTGGAAACTTCAACGTGAAGATAAGAAAGATGATGAGCCGGGTGAATGATAATTGCATCGGCTGTGGCAGTTGCTCGGAAGTCTGTCCAGTTGAAGTTCCGAATGAATACGACGAGAGTAGTGGTATTAGAAAGGCAATTTATTCTCCTTTCCCCCAGGCAGTTCCGAAGAGATACGTGATAGATACGGAACATTGTATAAGATGTTATAAGTGTGTGGAGGCAAGCGAGGGGAAGAATTGTATCGATTTCAGTATAAAAGACGAGATCATCGATCTCGAAGTTGGTGCCATCATAGCCGTGCCTGGGTTCGATCTTTGGGATCCATCATTGAGACCAGAATTGGGGTATGGGGAATATCCAAATGTTCTGACAGGGATAGAGTTTGAACGTCTCATAAACGCTTCAGGGTTCACCGGCGGGGAGATCTATCGATCTGATAATGAGAAAACCCCAAAGAAGATCGCTTTTATACAGTGTGTTGGAAGTAGAGATGTTAAAGCAGGACAGCCCTACTGCTCGAGGGTCTGCTGTATGTATGCGGTGAAGCAGTGCGTACTCGTGAAGGATCATCATCCAGAGATCGATTGTGCGATATTCTACATGGATTTGAGGGCATTCGGGAAGGGACAGGAAGAGTTTTACAACCGGGCAAAGGAAGAATACGGCATCAGGTTCATCAGGGGAAACCCAGGGGAGATATATCAGGCTGGAACCGATCTCGTCGTGAGATTTGAAGATACGACGGCGAGCGAACCTAAGGAAGAGAAATTTGACATGGTAATCCTTGCGAATGCGATAAAGCCCAAGAATGAGATGTTGGCAGATATGCTCGGCGTGGAACTCGATGAAGATGGATTCGTGCAGGAACAAGAAAATAATCCGATCTTGACCTCGAGGAAGGGGGTTTATGTTGCAGGTGTTGCACAGGCACCGAGGGATATTACGGATACTGTTGCAACGGCAAGTGGTGCTGCAGCTTTGGCAGCAGCAGATCTGGCATCTGTCAGAGGAACCCAGGCAAAAGAGAAGGAATTCCCACCGGAATTTGACGTTTCGGGACAGGAACCTAGGATAGGGGTCTTTATCTGTCATTGTGGAACGAACATCGCGGCGACAGTGGACGTAGAAGAGGTAAGAGATTATATCAAAACACTTCCAGATGTTGTATTCTGTGATGATGTGATGTATGCTTGTGCTGAAGATTCCTGTACGAGAATACCAGAGGTGATAAAAGAATACAAATTAAATAGATTCATCGTCGCCTCCTGCACGCCGAGAACGCACGAGCCATTATTCAGGGAAACATGCCAGGGTGCAGGCATGAACCCTTACCTCTTTGAGTTCGCAAATATAAGGGAGAACTGTTCATGGGTCCATCACAATTATCCAAAAGAAGCAACAGAGAAGGCAAAGGAGATAATCAGGGCTTCTGTGGCAAGGGCGAGGTTACTGGAACCACAACAACCGGGCAAGATAAAGGTAACACAACGGGCAATGGTCGTCGGCGGTGGCGTCTCGGGGATGGAGGCGGCTTATCGGATCGCAAGACTCGGGTTTGAGGTCGTTCTGATAGAGAGAGAAAAAGAGTTGGGCGGTCTTTTGAGAAGAATGCACCACATGTTCCCCGATATGGATCCAAAGGAGATCTTAGATGAGAAGATAAGTAAGATCGAGGGAGAAGGAAAGATAGAGGTACATCTTGAGACAAAGGTCGAGGGTTTAAGCGGATTTGTCGGGAACTTCGACGTGAAATTATCGGATGGTGCGGAGACGAAGGTCGGTGCGATCGTTATAGCGGCCGGATGCGATGAATGGAAACCAGACATCTATGGGTATGGACAGAAAGATGTCTATACACAACTCGAACTTCAGGAATTGATCGCAAACGACGGATTAAAAGATGGTGAAACGGTTGTGATGATCCAATGTGTCGGAAGCAGGGAGAAAGAGAGCAGGGAATATTGTTCGAGGGTCTGTTGCAGTGAGGCGATCAAGAATGCTCTTGATGTCAGGAAGAATTATCCAAATTCTGATATCTATATTCTCTATAGAGACATCAGAACGTTCGCGAAGGGCGCCGAGGAGATGTACAGAGATGCGGGTCTTAATAGGATACATTTCATAAGGTATGATATCGATGTGAAGAGACCAAATGTGGATGAGAATAACGTGGTGCATATCTATGATACACTTCTTCAGGAGGATAAGGAGATAAAGGCGGATAAAGTGATCCTCTCTTCTGCCACAGTTCCAGGCGAGGGATTTGAAGAGTTATCGAAGATGTTTACACTACCGCTCGGACAGGACGGATTCTTCTTGGAGGCACACTTAAAGCTCCGCCCGTTAGACTTCACATCGGATGGTTTCTTCCTCTGCGGAACTGCACAGAGTCCCAAGGACTATATAGATAATATGGCACAGGCGGCTGGAGTATCCGCGAGGGTTGGAAGACTTCTCGCAAAGAAGGAGATGGAGACAGAAGCAGCTATATCGGTCGTAAAGGAAGAACTTTGTATCGGGTGCGGAAGGTGCACGAAGGTATGTCCTTATGGCGCGGCGACTCTCGTTCAGAGGGGTTTTGGTGTCTTTAAAGCAAATGTCAATAGTGCTTTATGTAAGGGTTGTGGTGCATGTGCAGCAGAATGCCCCACCGGTGCGATGGAGGCGAGACACTTCAACGATGAGGAGCTGTATGCGGTGATCGATTCTATCCTTCAGGAGGTATAATATGTGGGCCGAAGAGAGAGAAGAAAATTTTGAGCCAAAGATAATCGCTTTCATTTGTAATTGGTGCACGTACGCGGCGGCAGACCTTGCAGGGGTTTCCAGAATTCAGTATCTTCCAAATGTGAGGATAATAAGGGTCATGTGCTCTGGAAGGGTCGATCCCTCCTTTATCGTGAGGGCATTTTTGGAGGGAGCGGACGGCGTTCTCGTCTCGGGTTGTTGGCCAGGGGATTGCCATTACGTCTCTGGAAATGAAGAGGCAAAGCGAAGAATGGATTTTCTGGAGAAGATCTTGCCTATGGCGGGGATAAACCCTAAACGATTCAAATTGCAATGGGTCTCAGCATCCGAGGGGAAAGCGTGGGCCGAGAGCGTCGATTCGATGGTTGAACAGGTGAAGACGGCTTATATAGAAGATAAGAAGAAGCTTGAGGGTTTAAAAAATATTCCAGCGGCAACGGCATAAGTTCACCGTTCCCGTTTTCCATCGGGGACGCAAAGGGTCATATACCATCAATTGAAATCCTACCGAAGGATAGGGCACAAGAGTGCGCTCAAAAATCGAAGATTTTTGTGGACAGAACCAGAGGTTTTTCATGAAGTTCGATATAGACATTAGGAATTACCTGATACCTGCCGCGATTATATTCGTCGCATCGATCGTCGTTGGGATACTCTTTGCCCTCTTTCACCCCTCATCAGACGGCATCATCCTCTCTTTGCAACAGATATTTGAACCCCTCATGGATATGCCAAAATATAAATTGATGCTTGTTATCTTTGGAAATAATCTTCTAACAAGCTTCTTAGCAATCGTATTCGGCATATTTTTTGGAATTTTTCCCATTGTTGTATTATCTGTCAATGGATTCATCCTTGGAGATCTCTCCTATCATGTTTATTTAGATAAAGGAATTTATTATATCCTTGCGGCATTACTCCCGCATGGAATATTTGAACTTTCGGCGGTGATCCTTAGTTGTGCCCTTGGGATAAAACTTGGTTTTATCTTTTTGAACCGTTTCTTGGAGAAACCTGCTCCAGACTTAACGCAGTCATTTACGAATAGCTTAAAGATCTTTATTCGCCTCGTAATACCTATGCTCTTGCTCGCCTCTGTCATAGAGGTCTGGATAACACCAATTATCGTAGGTTCTTAAAAGCATTCAAAAGCCCATAGCATCCGGTGAGCATCATATCGCCGTATGGAGCTGCCATGTATGTCTTCATCTTTAACTTACCATCTTTTAAAAGTCTCCTTTTGGGCCCGGTTACAGCAATTATATCAATATTTTCAAATCCAACGACCTCTTTTATGTAGGCACCATGTCCTCCATCATCGAAAACCTCCTTGAAGGTCAATCTTCCATCGCAAAGTTTTTTGACAAATTTTTCCAGTTTTGTGGCTGTTAGAGATCTCGTGTGATGCTCAAAAATTCCAGATATCTTCTCTCCTGCAAGAATTGCCGCGAGCGTGTGCCCGTTCCCAACATTTATTATCAATTTATTCTCTTTTTCTGATACGGTTTCATCTTCTAAGCACCCAAAGATAGCCGCAGGTCCAGTATCCATAAGCAGTGGCTCATATTTTCTTTCTTTAAGCATCTTTTGAAGAGAGGAAAGCCGTGTCAGATATTCCGGTAATTTCCCGGCGAAGACGAAATTATCTATTTTACCTCCATTCTTAAGAGAGTCTTCTATCATCTTGAATCTAAATTCCCTGTCCGTGATTCCATCTTTGTGCCCGTGGTCCTGGACGGCAATGGCGATCTTCCTCTGCACACCAAAACAAAACTTCTCTCCTATCTCCTCTAAAAAATCTAAATCAACATCTTTAAGATCTATCCTGATCACATCATCCTTCTCAAAGTCTTTCCCGACTATCTTTATCCCCATCTTTTCAACGACGTTTAAATCGTCTCTAACCGTCATCGCGGCCTCTCTCGTGGCATAGACATCTGCCGATTTGAGATGCTCTCTTATGGCTTTTACAGAGGGACCTCCTCCCATCGTATAGCCCCTAAGAAAGATCTCTTTCCCTTTGGATCTCCTAATTTTTTCGGCTATCAAGCGCGTTTGAGAGGGAAGAACAAGCTTGATGTTATCCTCAATATCTTCCTCATCGTCGTAGAAAAGTATATCCTCTGTTCCATACCCAACATCAATCAACAGACATCTCATATCGTCTCCAGATAGGCATTTAGATCTTCATAAATGATATTCCCAACGACGATCGTGGCATATTTTCTCATCTCTTCTGCCTTCTCTTTGTTATCAATCCCACCTCCGTAGAAGAGTTTTGCCTCTTTTACGGAGTCGCTAACTGCCCTAACTATCCTCTCATCTCCATATATCCCACTGTATTCAATATAAATGATGGGAAATTTGAAGAACTTTTCGGCCATCACTGCATAAGCAACCGCCTCCTCCTCATTCAGATCGCATCTTGATCCTGTCAATCTTCCGACAGATGAGTACTGATTCAAGACGATATACGCCTCTGGAACCACTTTATCCCATGGGATGTCAAAATTCTGCACCCACTCCTTATGAATACCACATATCCATCTATGATCATCGGTATTGATCACGGATGGGATGAATAGATAGTCAACATCTTTGAGGATATAATCCGGAGAAGATGGTTCCTGAATCTTTGGCATGTCATAATCTCTGATCATCTCAAATAAATTTAAGACCTTCTTCTTCGTGATCCCCATCGTTCCAGAGAGCATAACGGCATCCGTTCCACTATTCATCACCGTCTTCACGATCTTTTCCGTGTTATCTTTATCTGGATCCAGCTTAGTTATGTGTCTCCACTTGTTCAAACGCATCCTCTCTCTTCTATTAATACTCTTTTACCCCCCGTTTAGTTCCCCTTAACTAAAAAACGCCGGGAGGGGGATTCGAACCCCCGTGTTCGCATGGAACACAGGATTAGCAATCCTGCGCCTTAACCAGGCTAGGCTATCCCGACCAAATCCCCTTTGTTTAATGTTCATTTAAAAACTTTTTCATAAGAATATTTTTATCTGATCAGGTAAAGGTGTATTAAATATGAGGGATAAAATCTTTGCCCCATGGAGGATAGGATACATACAGGCAACGAAAGATGAAGGATGCATCTTATGCGACCTTCCGAGAGAAGAGAGAGACGAAGAAAACTTAATACTACACAGAGGCAAGAGCTCTTTTATTATCATGAACCGTTACCCTTACAATCCCGGGCACCTCATGATAGCCCCGTACAAACACGTGGATGCAATAGAAAAATTGGATACAGATGATATCTACGAGATCATTGATTTTTGTAAGTCGGCTATTAGGGTGATTAAGAGTTGTATGGAACCAGACGGTTTCAATATAGGTATGAACATTGGAAGAGTTGCCGGTGCAGGGATAGAAGGTCACATACACATCCATATCGTTCCGAGATGGAACGGAGATACAAACTTTATGCCTGTTTTGGCAGGCGCAGATGTAATTCCAGAGGCGCTTGATGAGACGTACAAAAAACTCAAAGAGACATTGGAAGAGTTGGAAAGATGAGCCAATATGAGGAGATTCTGAAGAAACAAGGACATCATTTAGTTGGACAAAACGAGCATTCAGCAGTCAAGCTCTGCCACTGGTTGAAAAAGAGCCTCAGAGATGAAGGTGAGTGTTACAAATCCAAATTTTACGGGATAGCATCGCACAGATGCATCCAGATGACGCCATATATCGGTTGTAATCAGAACTGTATCATCTGTTGGAGGCCAACTGGAATGAAGACATCTTTTGATGAGATGGATTCCCCAGAAGAGATCGTGGAAGCGTCTATAAAAGAGCAGAGAAGAATTTTAACTGGTTATAAAGGATCCTATCGCACAAATATGTCAAAATATGAGGAGGCCGTTAATCCCAAACATGCTGCTATAAGCCTCATAGGAGAACCGACGCTATATCCGCATTTAGAAGATCTGATAAAAGAATATGAAAAGAGAGGCCTTACCACATTCGTCGTATCCAACGGAACAAACCCTGAAGTGATAGAGGAGATAAATCCAACACAACTCTACATATCCTTGGAATCTTTTGAGGAGGAGATGTATAAAAAGATGTGCCGCCCGAATGAGAAAGATCTCTGGGAGAGGGTATTGGAATCGCTGGAAATACTTGGAAAAAAGAGATGCAGGACGGTTTTAAGGATAACACTTGTGAGAGGGTTGAATTTTGAAGCAGAAAGATTTATACCCTTGATAGAACACGCATCTCCGGATTATATAGAGGTTAAAGCATATATGCACCTAGGTTATTCCAGACGTAGGCTTGAAAGAGACAGAATGCCGACTCACGGAGAAATAAAAGAATTTTCAAGGGTATTAGATGATAAAACAGATTATTCTATATTAGATGATGCAGAGATAAGCAGGGTCGTGCTTCTTTCAAAAGATAAAGGTGAAAATAGAATGATAGATTTTTGATCACTCCCTCATGAAAGACGCGAGTTTATGGAAGCGAGTATCGCGGCAAGAATGATCACGAGAACGATGACCAATCCAGGCTGTTTCAGGATGTTTCCAAGTATTCCATAGCCCAACACGACTGGTATGACGATCTTTATCAGCCATGTCCACCATCTTCCAATCTTGAAATCACTGACCTTATTTATAGATGCCCACCAACCGAGAAATTCGCTCTCTCTAACTGTTTTTTTTATTGCCAACGGTGTGGTGGCCCCTGTCTTACCACCCACCCCAAGCTCCAGCATCATCATCGGTATTCCTATTAAGAATAGTGCAAGAAAATAAGGTACGAGAAATGCGCCTCCGCCATTCTCATAGACTATATATGGGAATCTCCAGATATTCCCAAGACCTATCGCTGATCCAATGGCGGCAAGTATAAAACCCGTTCTTGTGGACCATCCTTCCCCCATGTTCCTTGTCACCGTCTTTTTACCAATAACCGTCTCCTTTTTATAGATAATGAAAACCCCTATGTAGTTGCAAATCGAAGATTTGCATATCCCAAAAATCGAAGATTTTTGAGGACTTTAGCTTGGGGATGATAGACAAAAAACTATTTAAACCTCTAAAGTAAAACGTTCTTGGGTAGGTTCCTCGAGAAGTTGAAAATACTGTCGATAGACTTTTCAATAGAAAAGTCGAAACCTTTGGATATATTGATCCTCGTATCCTGTAAAACCGAAGAGGTGTAAATTGTGTATCGCAGGGACTGCGAGATTTTAAGCCTGCGGGGAGTAAAACCCTACTCTGTGAATCAGGAAGCCCCAATGTTTTAGTATGGGGTAGTTCACATCACCTATGGCTATTGTTGATGGAGGGCCCGTAGCTTAGTGGTCGGAGCTCTCGGCTCATAACCGAGTGGTCGCCGGTTCAAATCCGGTCGGGCCCACCTCTTTTTAGTATGATTCCAAAGAGTATCCCAACCAAAAGCCCGCTCAGGTGTGCCATATATGCGACTCCGGGTTGAATCATCAAGAGATTTATGATCACAAATAGAGGGATCAAGTAGATAATCTTTATTGGGATTGGAAAGGGGATGATGTATATCGTCATATATGGTGCAAGAATCGCCAAACACGCCAATATTCCATATATTGCCCCACTAGCACCGATCACTCCAACCCAATAAGATGACAGGAGAATATAACCAAAGCCGGCGAACATTCCTGATACAAGATACACGATCAAGAAGTTTCTTCCGCCGATCCTTCTCTCAAGTTCAGGTCCTATGAAGAAGAGGGCAAATATGTTAAAGAAGAGATGGGAAAATCCGCCATGGAGGAATATATGTGTCAAGATCGTCCAGTAGTGGTGCTGGCCAAAGAAGGAATAACCGCTTAATGTCAAAAGTTCGGTGTAGCCAGGTATTATTAGCTGTAATATTGCAGAAATTAGGCATGCTGCAATAATAAGAGCAGAATAAGATGTGTATATTCTCCTTCTCGGCTCATATTCCCATTCCACCGCTCTATCCCCCTACAGGGTTTTAATTACCTTTTCAAGTTCTTCGACTCTCTTCTCAAGTTTCTCTATGATCTCCGTGTTATCCTCGCTTTCCAGTTCGGCACCACAGACAGGGCAGGTGAAATAGTTATCGCTCGCGTAATCGAAGGTATATCTTCCACAGGGAATATCAGACGAACAGACGTAAAAAACGTTCTCTCTTTCAAAATCAAGTCTTTCTTTAAGATTTTTATATAAATGCCTCAATTCACTCTTGAGATTCGTCTCGACGTTTTTCAAATCAACCTTCCAATAGTATGTGAGCCAACCGCTCTCTTTCTCCCTCTGTTTTCTATAGTGTGCGATATTTTTTTCATGCAGTATAAAAAGAATTTTTCTTATCATGTTGAGACCGTACCCGCTCTTCTCCGCCAGATCTATATCAGTCACCTCTTCTGGCATCGCCTCAATGACTATTATGCCATCTTCTCCTACGATCTTTTTTAGATATCTTTTAACGTTCTCGTCTTCTATCTTATCCAAAGATACACCCCTAAAGATATTTTGGAAGCACCCTCTTATATATCTCTCTTATCTTATTTAATACAATCTCCCTTGATGCTCCAGTCGCAAGTATCGTTGTTATCGGTTTTCCCCTTGATATCTTCTTCCCAATTGGTGGAATATCTACAAATCCCTCTTCCGTTATAATCTTCTTTATCTCCACATCTCTCTTCGCGAAGATGATCGCCTTTCCGGAGAAGTTCTTTATCTCTGGTTCATCCGGCAGTTCGCCAAATATCGATTTTATGTGGGCATCAAAGACGTTTAATCCCGTAGAAAGCTCTATAGGATCTAAACTTCCGCATAACCTGGGATTTACTTCTATGACAAAGACATCATCCTTTTTTACGATAAAATCCACCCCGTTGAAACCTCTCAAGTTTAGATCCGAGGCGAGCTGTGAGGCGATCTTCTTCATCTCTCCTGCTTTTTTTCCTATATATGGAACGATGTTCCCGCAGTAGGCGAAATCACTCGGGGAATTTAGAAATTTTTCTCCTATAAGTTGTTCATTCGCCGTCAAAGATATGGCATTCTCTCCATCTGAAACCGATGAGACGCTCGTCGATCTTCCTTTGATATATTCTTGGAAGAAGAAACCATCATGATCTTCTGGAAGATCCTTTTCACTAAGGATCATCCTGTTCTTTATCCCTCCGCCCCCTCTTATTGGCTTCATGATCGCGGGAAATTTTATCCTGTCATCATATATCTCGGGGTGTCTATATCCAAGTTCTCCCAATATTTCTGCCAGTTTTAACTTATCTCCAACTTCAGCCATCTTTTCTGAACTATTCCCCAAAATTTTATTCCTCACACTTCGCGGAAGATCAAAATTCTCAAAGTGAGAGCTTATGACGAGATGGTCAAATTTTAGTCTCTTCAACTCTTCTTTTAGATCTTCATCTTCTCTTATTGTGATATGATCTTTATCGCATTCCAAGGTATCCACATCATCGAAGAAATCGATCGAAATAACATTGTATCCTGCCCTTCTGGCAGAGCAGACGATATGTCGAACATCCGACCCCAAGATAAGGATTTTATCTTCTTTCAATTAATCCTATCTCCCTTTTTACAAACGAGAAAGAGTAAAGCGGTACCGAAGAGGTTGATCATTCCCACCACATAAAACACCTCTCTTATTCCAAAAGAATCCAATATCGCGCCGGATATCAAGGGTCCAACGATCATCCCCATACCCATCGCCATATCTATCCGTCCCATTGTGGTACCCATACCATAATCTCTTCCCACCTCTGCGGCGGCACTCATACTCGCCGGCGTGGATAGTGCGTTTCCCATCCCAAGAGATAAGTTCAATATCAACAACTCTAAAAAATTCTTGGAAAAGGGAATAAATAACAGGAAAAGGGCGTAAATAAAACTTCCGGTGATGATCAAACCCAGCTTAGACCTTTTATCTGCCGTCAAGCCAGAGGGATACTGCAATAAAAAAGTTAGAATGATATTTGAAGTGAAGATCAGCCCTATCAAGGAAGATGAAAGATTTAAAGTACGATATGCAAAGATCGGCAGAAATGCGATGAGCGTTCCTCTCCCCAAAGAATTTAAAAATCCGAAGATGCTCAAGATGAGCGTGTTAATCTCTCTCAAAGATCCTTTGGTAGAATTATCTTCCTGAGGGGCACCTTTCATGTTGGGTAGGAATAAGAAGACCAAGATGAGGGCGATAAGGAAGGAAATCTCCATCGAATAGAAGATATAATCCATCCCAAAGCGATCGTTTATCACCCCTCCAATGACGGGCCCGATGCCCATCCCTAAAAAGAGATAGACCGAGAAGAGCCCCATATACTTGCCCTCCTCCCCCGTTGGAGAGATGTCCCCGACAGAGGCTATGGCAACCGGAACGATAAAAGCTGAAGAGAAGCCGTGTATCAATCTTATAAGGGACAACCCATATAAACTGGTTGCATAAAGATAACCAAATGGAACGATAGAGTATATGAGTAATCCTGCCATTAAAACTTTTTTTCTCCCCGCAAGATCCGATATCCTTCCCACGGGGGGTGCGGATATGATCCTTGCGAGGGAGAAACCCGAGAAGATTATGGCGAGCCATATCCCCGTCGCATTAAATTTGGGTGAGGTAGAGTAGATGGAGATTAAGGGGGAGAGTATTCCCATACCGAGCATCGTTGCAAATATGCTAAGAAACAATGCAAAAAGCGGTCTACTCTTCATCACTCTTTTGATCTTCAGGCGATGTTAATAAGATTTTATGTGGATAGAGATTGAATCTCACCATATAATACGATTGCGGTGGACGCACCATCGGTTGGAATTCTATATACCGAGCACTTTTGAAAGACCCCCTCCGCCCTGCCACCCCGTGAGCGTCGTGCGTTTGTGGTAAGTCTGCTCCCTTCCGGGCCTAAACCGGTGTGCACAACGAAGATACGAGACAGACCCTCCGGCATGCCACGCATCACCGGCGACCCCACAGGACAAGGTTTCCACGAAGACCCTTCATAGCCTCTCAGTAACGAAAAAACCTTCATCAGGCTTCGCCCCCCACATATCGGCGATTTTGGGTTGCAGATGACGTCGAACCATCCGGGCTAGTCCACCACAATTGAATAGTCTTGTATTACTCTATAATAAATTTAGCGTTTTTTTTGTGCTTTGTCGAACAACCAAATAATTCCTCAATCAACCGATAGATTAAAATCGATCTGAAGATTTTTAAATGATTGCAAATCAAAGATTTGATTGCAAACTCAAAAACCGGAGATTTTTGAATGAAAAAAGTGATCTTGGCATATTCAGGAGGTCTCGACACCTCGATCTGTATATCCCTCCTCAAGGAGAGATACGATTTTGATAAGGTGATAGCCGTAATCGTAGATGTCGGACAACCAAAGGACGATATTAAGATGGCAAGAGAAAGGGCGGAGATGCTTGCAGATGGATCTTATGTGATAGATGCAAAGGAAGAATTTGTCGAAGAGTACGTATTTCCTTTGGTGAAGGCAAACGGATGTTATGAAGGCTACGTTTTGGGAACGGCGATCGCCAGACCTTTAATAGCAAAAAAAATCGTGGAAATTGCAGAGAAGGAAACGGCAGAGGCGCTTGCGCACGGCTGTACGGGAAAGGGAAACGATCAGCTCAGATTTGATTTCATCTTCTCTCTCTCCGGGCTCGACATTATCGCTCCAATCAGGGAATTGGACCTCACAAGAGCTTGGGAGATGGAATATGCGAGAGAGAAGGGAATAGAGATAGAAATAACTAAGGAGAAACCGTGGAGCATAGATGAGAATTTATGGAGTAGAAGCATCGAGGGAGGAGAGCTCGAGGATCCTTGGTCTGTTCCACCAGAAGATGCATATGGATGGACAAAAGATCCAAAAGATGCCCCTGACAGTCCAGAAATCATCGAGATATCGTTCGAGAAGGGAGTTCCGCTTGGTCTAAATGGAGAAGAGTTAGCTGGGCTCTATATGATAGAGAAGCTCAATCGTATCGGTGGAGAACATGGAATTGGCAGGACTGATCTCATAGAGGATAGAATACTCGGTTTAAAGGCAAGGGAAAATTATGAACATCCTGCCGCAACGATATTGTTATCGGCACATAAAGCGCTGGAACAGCTCGTTCTGACGAGAGAAGAGTTATCTTTCAAGAGGATGGTCGAAGAAAGATGGTCGGACCTCGCATACAAAGGACTGATATGTGATCCTTTATTTGGAGATTTAAATGCGTTCATCGATAAAACGCAAGAACGAGTTTATGGAGAAGTAAAAGTAAAGATTTTTAAGGGAAATCTTCAAATAGTTGGTAGAAGATCTCCTTACTCGCTTTACTTTGAAGACATTGTTTCTTTTGATAAGAAATTGCATAAGGAAGATTTCTCAAAATACCACGGATATCAAACTAAACTATTTAATAAGATGATGGGCGGAAAGAAGATATAAAATGAACAAAAAGGTGATCCAATGAGAAGAGTTGCAGTCGTAGGATGTGCGAGAACGGCAATAGGAAAATTTGGCGGTAGTTTGAGAGATATTTCGGTGACCACACTTGGTAAGATTGTATTGAGAGAAGCAATGGTTAGGTCCGGTGTAAGACCGATCGCCTCGGAAGATGACAGACGTTTTTATCCGGATGCATTGCCCAAAGGGAGAGTCGAGCTTGAAGAGAAATATTATGATTGGGACGATTCTTTGAGACCTATACATGTCGATGAGGTTATTATGGGAAACGTCTTACAGGGGGGTCAGGGACAGAATACGGCAAGGCAGTCGGCGATATATGCAGGTTTTCCAAAGGAGACGAATGCTTTCACCGTGAATAAGATATGTGCCTCCGGTATGAAGGCGTTGGCGCTCGGCGCGCAGGCGATAAGGGCTGGAGATGCCGATACAATTGTTGCAGGTGGTATGGAGAGCATGAGTGGGGCGCCTTATATTCTTCCAAAGGCAAGATGGGGATACAGGATGGATGTTACTGCGTTCGGCAAATTGGTCGATCTTATGGTCTTTGACGGCTTATATGAGATCTTTTACGATTATCACATGGGCCTTACGGCGGAGAACATCGCAAAAACATACGAACTGACGAGAGAAGAACAGGATAAGATCGGTCTTTTGAGTCATCAGAGAGCGAGAAAGGCGATAAAAGAGGGTAAGTTCAGAGACGAGATCGTCCCCGTTGAAGTTCCACAGAGAAAAGGATCTTTTATATTTGACACGGATGAGAGGCCTATGGATACCTCGATAGAGAAGATGGCAAGATTGCCGCCCGCGTTTAAAAAAGATGGAATGGTCACTGCGGGAAATTCTTCTGGAATAAATGACGCTTCAGCCGCACTCGTTTTGATGTCAGAAGAGAAGGCAGAAGATATGGATATTAAACCTCTCTGTTATATCAAAGCGTATATGTCTAGCGCGATTGATCCTGCATATATGGGGCTTGGGCCTATACCTGCAGTGAGAAGGTTATTTAGAAATACTGGTCTCTCTGTAGAGGATATAGACATCATCGAGTTGAACGAGG
>CABGHG010000004.1 GCA_902158735.1 Candidatus Methanolliviera sp. GoM_oil | reverse complement strand
ACCTATCTCAACAGGAGTTATGTCCATTTTATCATCTTCCTTCAACCTCAGTACAATATCTTTGCTTACACGTTCTCCTCCCTTCAGTGCAACGGTGATCTCACCTATCCCCTCGGCCTGTTTTATCCCAAATTTCCCGGCTATGCCTTCCGGTGGCCCCCAAGCAGTCGCCGTTATCGTATAAATTCCGGACGGAAGGCCTGAAAACGTGTAAATTCCCCCATCATCGGTCTTCGTCTCCAAAGCAACAGATGTCGGCACCGAGATCGCGGAGATGAGCAATGCTGCCACTAAGATCAGAATAAACCCTTTCATCAATTTTCGCTCCAGCCGCTTCTCAACCTGTCCCGCTCGAGTATTGCTATATCGCCTATTTTCCCCGGAGATAACTCATCTATCGTATAATATTCAGCCTCGCAGATCTCTGCAATATCTCTGTTATAACCCATTCTTCCATAGGGGCCAGATCTTTCTGTATCGATTATGACGGCGCAAATCCCATCGGCTTGGATCCTCTCAGAGATAGAAGTGATCTCTTCTTTTATACTTGTCCCATTCATGGAGACATTGCCCCGCCCGTCGCTTATCAAAACCAGCATCGGTATCATCTCTGCATCTCTCCTTCTCTCTGCCTCCAACAGTTCCAGCCCTTTATATAGACCTGCAGATAGGGGCGTTTTTCCACCTGTGGGCAACTCACGCAGACAATTTGCAGCACGTTCAACGCTCGAAGACGGCGGTAAGAGAATATCTGCTTTCTCTCCTCTAAAAGAGACAAGCGCAACTTTATCTCTCTTCTGATATGAATCCAGCAGAAGAGAGAAGATTGCACCCTTTGCACTCTCCATCCGGCTCTTTGCACCCATAGACCCGCTTGAATCTACGACGAATGCACAGAGGGTGGATACCTCCTTGACTCTAACCTTCTCCCTCATATCTTGACTTTTTATGATGATAGCGTTATCGGATTCTCCAAGTCTCTCCTGCTGATACGGCGCAGCCGCCCGTATCGTGGCGTCAAGGGCAATATCCTTGGGTTTACCGTTCGGAAATTTGGATTTAACATACTTACCACCATTGCCGATAGACGAAGCGCTTCTACCGGATGATCTGTTGCGATATCTCTTATCCTTCTTCCGTGTATTTATACGATCAGAGTCGATCAGATTGCCCACATCAAAGACGAACTCTTTTGGGATATTCTCCTCCCCTTTTTGTCTCTCTCTCTTCCCATCTGATTCTCTCTCGGAATCTCTTTCTTCCGTATTTTGCCTATTATCCTCTTCTCTTTTTTGATCTTTCTGCTTTTGCTCTTCCTGAGATTGTGATGTCATCCTATCCAGCTCATCTTTATCCAATGTTGGCGGTTCAAACGGTCTGCTTCTCATTCTATGTGGAAGAGCAAGCTCCATCGCCTCTTTTATATCTTCGATCGTAACATCTTTCCTTCCATCGAACGCGGCGATTGTCTTTGCAGTTCTAACGATCGTTATCTCCGCCCTATGCGATCTTACGCCGAGTTTTATACATGTATCGGCCGTTGTTCTCAACAACTCCTCGTCTATCTCTACGTCCTTGAGGACAGGTTTTGCCCTCTCTATCTTCTCTCTTAATTCTTTCTGATTTGTCTCAAATCTTTCTATAAATGAATTAGGATCGCTCTCAAGTCCTTCTGCAACTTTTATGATCTCTACCCTCTTATCTACATCATCTATGCTCTCCACACCGACCTGTAATCCAAATCTATCAAGCAGTTGTGGTCTCAATTCTCCTTCCTCCGGATTCATCGTGCCGACGAGTATAAATTTGGATGGATGTAAGACAGATACTCCTTCTCTCTCGACGACATTTATGCCCATTGCCGCGGAGTCCAATAAGACGTCTGCAACGTGATCGTCAAGGAGATTCACCTCGTCTATATACAGGATGCCTCTATTCGCGTCCGCAAGTATTCCTGGTTCTAATGCTCTTATCCCTTCTCTTATCGCCTTCTCAACGTTCAAAGAACCGACGACCCTATCTTCCGTTGCTCCGAGCGGAAGATTTACGACGCGTGTTCTTCTTCTGATAACTTCTAATTCTTTGCCGTCCATCTTCTTCTCGTAGCAGATGTCACACATCTCATTTATGTCGTTCGGATTACAGAAGAAGGGGCAACCCTTCACCACATCGATCTCCGGCAATAGATCTGCCAACGCCCTTACCGCAGTGGATTTTGCCGTACCCTTCTCACCCCTGATCAGAACACCACCGATCTTAGGGTTTATCGCGTTCAATATCAACGCCTTCTTCATCTTCTCCTGTCCGACGATTGCTGTAAATGGTAATATCTTTCTTCTAATGTGATGAGTCATCTTTACTTCCCCTGTTAATATTCTTCTTCGTATTTCTCCCTTAGGAGTTTCTCCAAGCTTTTGGTTTCTGGTCTCCTCTTTCTTCAATCCATCCTTCGACCTCTAAATACATATTCTTAAGCTTCTCACGTTCTTCCTCTGTAGTTTCCCAGTATTTTCTTCTTTCAGCCTCCAATAAGTGCTCTATAATATCTTCCATTGCCCACGGATTGGATTCTTCCATCTTCTTTCGTATTCTATCATCAAAGATGATCCTATCCGCTATTTCATCCCATACCCAGTTAGCCACCTTATTTGTTGTTGCCGCCAGTCCCAAGACGTATTCAACCCTGTCCTCGATGTTCAGAGCACCATCGTACCCATGTTTTAACATTTCATCCAACCATCTTGGATTCACCGTTCTTGTTCGAATTCCCCTTTCAATTGCATCGGCAATGTCTTCTGTCTTGATCGTCTCCTTCGTGGTATCGCTGATCAACATGTATGGCCTTTTTCCCGATATTTTCTTGACCGCCGTAGATAAGCCACCGCTGAACTCATAATAATGGTCCAAATCTGTTATCTCAAAATCGGTAAAATCTCGGACCTGTGAAACAACCTCTACGTTCGATGCGTGGTACTCAAAGATCTTTTTTGCATCTTTCCCTGAGATATTTTTCCCGTAAAGATGCTTCATACCGGAGATATATTCATCTGCAAGCTCTTCTTCACTCTCCCAATGAGAGCTTTCAATTAGAGATGGCATAATCGTCCCGTACTCTGAATCACCGGGACCAAAGGTTCTGAGATGACATATCTCTGGGTCAATACCAAGTTCAAATGCTTTCTCTTTTAATTCTGTTGTATGTTTTGCCACTAAATTTTCATTCTTTGATTCGTCAAGCTCCGAAACCATCTTGAATGCCTTATCCAATAGCTCCAGGAGATTGGGAAACATATCTCTGAACATACCACAGATGTTCATCATCACATCGATCCTTGGTCTGCCCAATTCCTCCAACGGGATAATTTTCAGATCGGAGAAATACCCCCAGCCACATCTTTCATCTGTTAAGCCTGATACTACCTCAACGCCGATCAATCTTAGGATCTGCCCTATCGTCTCACCTTCCGTATTCGAGGTCTCAAACCCCCAGAGCACAATTCCAACGCTATCAGGATATCTTCCTTCTCTCTTAAAGTACTCTTCAAGCGTCTGTTCCGCAATCTGTGCCCCTCTTTCGTATGCTGCCGCCGTTGGAATCTTGGTCGGATCAAAGCCATATATGTTCCTGCCAGTCGGCAGTACCCCTGGTGATCTCACCATGTCCCCGCCCTTATTTGGAAGGATATATCCGCCATTTAACGCATTTAATACTCCACCTATTTCATCGCAAGATTCCGCTCTGTCGATTAGATCCAAAGCGAATGAGAGTGTCTTTTCGATCTCTTCTCTGGTATTCTTACAGAAGGAGGAAAACATCTCTGCCACGCTTAAAACATCTCTCCTGCTCGCCAGTTCCTCGACAATTTGCATGACCCGCTCTTCTATATCCTCCAGCACCTGTGCATGAGTTTTATGCTTTGATACTGTTCCGGGATGTTTAAGAAGGTCTGAATAGGAGTAGTCCTCTTCTTCAGCAATGATGCGATGCAGCGATTTTACATCCCCTCTATCGTATCTGAGGGCAAAGGTCACATATTCTATGATCCCATCTTCATTGAGGTTCTCTCCCAAGCAGTGCAATCCCTTGGGGATTATCGATCGCTTCATCTCAAAGATTTTATCGTATATATCCTCCACAGATCCCTCCAGATGGAGATCTTTTGCCTTCTCCATTAGATCTTCATGTACGATCTTTGCCCTTCTTGGATCTCTCGTTCTCGCGCGGTGGTATTCCTGTAAAAGATCGTCAAGTTCCGCGTATTCGTCATAAGCATTGGAGACCATATAAGCGGGTGATGCGTGACTTATCATCAGTGCATAGCTTCTTCTCTTCGCGATTGTGGCCTCTGAAGTGTTGTCCACCATATAGACGTATATATTGGGCATGTCTCCGATGAGTACATCTGGAAAACAGTCCTTTGACATGCCAACCTCTTTTCCTTCTCTGAATTCGAGTGTGCCGTGCGTTCCAAAATGTATGACCGCGTCGAATTCTTCTTCCACCCATTTGTAAAATGCGAGATATTGATGGTTGGGAGCGGTACTCTTGTCGTGGTATGCCTTTAATGCTTCTTCGTTTTCGTACATCCCGAGCGATGGTTGTAACCCGATGAAGACATTTCCAAGATAGACGCCCGGTATGAGTATATTTTGTTCATGCGTCATTATCTCGCCCGGTGGATCGCCCCATGAATCTATCATCTTCTCCCTCGGGACGGTGGGAATGCCATACAGCCATTCTTCATATCTCTCTCTGGATATCTTCACCGCATAATTAGCCGTCTCTTCCATCGATGTCCAATCTCCACTGTTCACCTGACCATTATCCATGAAGAGATTGAGGAGATCTTCTTTCTTCTCCGGCACATCTAAAGTATATCCCTCCTCTTTCATCTCTTTTAGCAGATTCAACAAACTTCCAAAGACATCCAAATATCCGGCACCTCCGCCCAGGTTTCCTTCCCCTGGGGGATAGTTGTATATGACGATTGCAACTTTTTTATCTTTATTCGCCTTCTTTTTAAGATATATCCATCTTAAAGCGCGCCTGCATGATTTGATACACCTATCTTCAATCGGTAATGCTTGAACAAATCTAACCTCGGTATCCGAATCGATCTGATCTGCCACTGCTAATGTGGGTAAGGGTTCAATTGCACCATCGAGTTCTGGTGCCATCACACCGCATAACTCGTCGAGGGGGGCAATAGTTTTTGCTTTCTCCCACATCTCTAATGATGTTATGCACATGCCAAAGGGCGCCAACACTGGAACATTTAGTTTTTTAAGCACCCTGAACAATTCTTTTGGACCAGCCCACATGTATGACCCAGTCATTCGATGATAGGCAGGCACCCATAAAAAGAGGTCTAGGATCGGCTTTCCATCTTTAAAGAAGAACTTTTCCATGATCTTCCAATATGAAAGATCCTTGGCAAGAACGCAGATCACATTTACGTCTTCTTCGAGCGTTTTGATAAATAGATCCACCGTTGGATGAGACCATCCAAAGAACTGACCGCCATAAAAGATCATGCCGACGGTAGCGTCCTTTTTCCTGTCCCTCCATCTCTCATAATCCTCCAGACGATCAAAGAGGTGCGGCGCGTCGGGGTGATAGATCACATCTTCCTCTTGGCTTATCGGCGGATCTATCTTCACCTTCACTTTTAGATTCCCATATTCGCTCGCGAGAAGTAACAAGAGATTCTTCATGTTCTCTTTAGAGCTGGAGAAGAAGTACTTAATTATGAAGAGCATGTTCTTAAAGTCTCTCAGAGCTCCAAGCCTGGGTAGATACTTTATCAGGGGCCCCATCTTCTCGATTATATCTACGAACTTGCCCGGGTCTTTTATCGAGGTCATATCGAACCGATCGATGATCGCATCTACATCAATCTCTTCATCGAAGATTTTAACGATCGACTTTAGAAAACGTCTAAAAGATTTTGAATTTATCAATCTTAAGATTATTTTACCTGTCGCATGTGAAAATGTTCCATTTTCACGGCACAAAATCGAAGATTTTGTCGCATCGGTGAAGGTCTCCGATCTTATATACCCCATCCGCATCATCACACCATCCATTGGAGAACCGTAATAACTGCCAAAGCCCATCACGGGTGGCATCGTCAGAACAGTGTTATCCGCCCCGGAGAGAATCTCTGATATCATTTGAGCGATCAAATCTCCGCCCCTGCCGTCGATGAAGACAATATGGCTTGTTACCAGATCGGATTTAAAGACGTCGAGATCGATCAACTCTTTCTCTATGTCGTGGGTTCCATATACCTTCAGGTCGATTACATCCCCATATTCGTTATTAATCTCCTTTAGAGCCTCCACCAACTCTATTGAGCCCAAGAAAGATACATACGTTATCTTCGTCTTCTCCATGATATGATCTCCTTCGTATCCATCGTCGCTCTTCTAAAGGTGTTAATAAGATTTTTGGATTTCATACTATAGAGTGTTATCAAAATTGAATAATGTATGATTATATGGCCATTTTGAGATAGGGATGATTGAAGAGAACCTTTCCAGAGATAGAACCCGTTCCTTCACCCGGATCAACCGGGATCGTATTCAATTTTTTGTTCATCTCTCCCATTATCCTTCGTCATCACTTTCCCATCATACTACTTATCCCACCAAGAAGCCCGGGTAGCACGCCGGGCGTACAGATCCATCTGAGCATCCCTGGCATCTGGGGAAGAAAACCGAGCATCATGCCGAGCATGCTCTTCATACCGGCGAGACTGAGCATCGGTTGCATCATATCCATCTATAACACCCCTCCATTGATAGAAGTCAGGATTCCACTTTATAAACTGATCTATGCCGACGATCCTATCTTTTGCACCCAAATGCACGGATAACTTCCAGAGCCGCTGGATTGAGGCTTGCTATCCTCTCCATAGGATAAGACACCTCAATTTTATTTCCCGCCGAATCTATTACGGTAATAGTCTTTTGAGCATCGGCTTGTGAAACTGGAAATACAGTGCAGACGATTAGACAGGCGAACATTGCCCCTGCAAAATTTTTTTGTTCTCCCTCTTACCAAAACTTTTTTGATTATTCTCATATTTACTTGATCACTTGTATATAAGATCTCCGATGTAGAATTACCGGAAAAAGAGACTATATCCTATTTCGTACCCATCGTCTCTGCAACTGTCTTGATAAGACCAGGATTATCAGCCATCCATGTGGCCCACTCGCCCACCCCTCTCATGAACTCAGGAGTCATGAATGGCTGTATCATTTTGATCAAATCTTTCATCATTTTAGGGCCTAACATAGATTGGATCATTCCCATCTCATCCATCTACAACACACCTCCTTTATTTAATCAATCTAAAAAGTAAATAAATGAAAAAAATTATCGGCGGCATGACCAAAGCTTTCACCGCCTCTACAAAACCTCATCTCTTATTTTTTCTCTCCTCCCGACGGAACGTATATCAACCCTCCGTCGCTCTTCACATATATCCTTCCCATCTCTCCGACCACCTCCGTCTCGATCATCTCTTCGGTCACGTTCACCCGCTCTATCTCTGTTCCGTGTTTGACGATCACCTCCATATTCTCTCCTGGATTCTTTATTATCGTGAGATCGGATGCTGTCAATAGTTCAGGCAGATTTACAGATAAGAGGATGAAGACCATCATCCCGAGTGCAAATACCAGTGCAACATCGAAGAGATTTGCAACAGCGGCGAGGGGGTCTTCGTCGCGATTTTTCTTATCCTTCCTTCCTCTCTTCATATACTTCACCGGCATCACATCTCCATCAGTTCTGCGTGGTACTCCACATCCCTTATGTCATTATCATACCACCTCTCCTTGACTATCTGTATGAAAAATGCCACAGCACCCACGGCCAAACCCATGACCGTTGTACCAAATGCGATCACCAGGTTGTTGGCGAGTGTTTCCACGTCTCCGCCAGAGAGAGCAAGGAGCGCGGGTCCCAACGGTATGAGCGTTCCCATCAGCCCGAACATCGGCCCAATCCTCGTTAAAACTCTGGATGCGTTGAGCTTTTTTGTCGTCATCGCCTCAAATTCCTGAAACACCCTTTCCACTTCTATCTTTCTCCTCTCTTCGTTCTCTTCATCTATCTTTTTGAGTTCAACAAGACCCATCTCTACGTTTTTGCTCCCCTTCTTGCCTGACCTCTTAACCCCCTCATAGATGAACCTCCCTGCCTCCACACACGTAAATGCGAGGAGGAAGAAGAGCAGGAGTATCACCGGGATTAATAGAGAGGTTGATGTCAGGTATATCGCCGTCTGCAATTCTTCAATCACTCTTTAGCCACTCCTTTTGAATTTTGATCTCTGTTCCACAAAATATCCAACAACCACCATAATCACTGCGATCAGCAGGATTATGAGCGGTAATTCTTCAACCATTCTTTAGCCACCTCCTTCTACTTTGTCCGATTACCTCTTTTTGAATTTATATCTCCGCTCGAGCACGTATCCAACTGCAACCAGAACCGCCACGATTACAAAGACGAGCAGTATGAGAGGCGTCCCTCCACCTCCACCCTTTGCAGGCTTTTCGGTCACAGGCTCCATCGGATGTCCGGCAACGGTCGTCTCGGGTTTAGTCTCTGCTTCTTCCACGGCGGCCTCTTCGATCGGTTCCGCGACCTCCGGCTTCTTCTCCACGATACCTTCTATGGCTTCTCCTTCTCCCTTACCAATACCTTCTCCGACGCCGCCTCCGATTCCTGTTCCACCACCACCTATCTCACCGTAGCCCCAGCCTAGTACCGTCTTCTCCGTCTTGAAATTGTATGGATAGACCACCAACTTTCCGACTTCTCCTTCTCCCGTGTACGTTATGCCGAAATACCTCTCGAGCCACGCATCGAGAAAATCGTTCGGATCCATATCCTCAAACCGGTCGGGGTAGAACCACTTTGCGGCAAAACCGACAGCTGCCGGTGGATATATCAAGTCGAACATGAGGGTTACGTTGGCATTATCATTCTTTATCGCGTTCACGTCCTTGTATGGACTGTTATCCACCAGATCATCATGCACCATATAGAGCGTGGGACGCTCAAGGTATTTGAGGAGGATCGGGGAGATCGACTCATATACCTCTCCCGTCCTCAAAAAATGCACCATCATCTTCGCATAATCCGCGAAGTTTCCAAGACCAAGTATCATCTCCACCTTCGGCTCGGATATTATTACATCTGGGTTCTTCTCCTCGATCCATCCGGGAGTTACCATGGCGGCGTACGTATCCGTCATCCCCTCTCTAATTATGATGCCACCTTCCTTCTCGAGGATGTTTACTCCTCCTGCCATCTCGACCACCTGATCTCCTATCAACCCCTCTCCGCAGATGAGGCCAGGCCAGATACCACCCATCGCCGGCGTGTCACACATCACGGTCACTCGATCCTCCTCTGGTATGTCCTTCACCCGTTCCCAGATCTTGTCCGTATAAGATCTGGCAAAATTGGCATAATCTTCTGCCTCCTCCTCCTTTCCAAGCATCTTGCCCAAAGATTCCACATCTCTATCGAACGTCTTCGCATCGTAGAAGTTGAGCGCCACCACCTTGATGCCCTTCGGTTCAAGCATCCTCTTGAGATGCGGATAGTATCCAACCATCTCCATCATCATAGGAGCCATCGTGATCACCACGTCGGGTTTCAATCTGATGATTCCCGGATAGTCGGGTGGAGCGGGAGGCATCATCATACCAAACGTGGGCATATCATCCATCCTTTCCAAGAACCCAGAATTCTTCGTGATCTTTAAATTCTTCTTCACGTCCTCGGTTTCTCCTATACCGGAGATGACTTGAGCTGCCCACTTTGCATCGTGCTCGGTACCAACGATCTTATCTGCTCCTCCCAGAGCGACAATATGTATCAGAGCCATGGGGTTTAGGACGACAACCCGCTCTACGGGATAAGGCACCTCGACCTCGTCTCCAAACGCATCTATGATGGTGACTGTCTTCTGCTCGTTATTCTGAGCAAGAGATACCGGCACCATGGAGATGACGAGAAATGCGAGCATCATCCCAGCTAAAAATCTTTTATTCATCTTCCACCTCCGAGTTTTATCGTCTCTATCATTTGCAACAGATCACCTCCAGTATCATCTGCCTTACCATACGGAGACCATAACAGAGGTAATTGGAAATAAAGGCACATATCCCGCCCGGCATCAACCACTCTAATATCCCTCTTATTCCTCCGCAGGTCGGATCCACACATGGCACATAGGGGAGCATCATGCCATACATCATACTGAGCATCGTCTCGATCAGGCTTACCATCCCCCTGGGATTAAGGAGACCGCACAGTATCCCTCCCACCATCTCCGGCACCACGCCCTGCATCATCTTCATCAATTCTACTACCAGTTCCATACACACCGCCTCTTTTTATTTGATTGTATGCTCAACTCAAGACCTCTGCGACGATCCCGTTGATCAAATCCTCGTTGATCTTGATCTTCTTGGAATCCTCCTCGATGATCCCCACTGTCTTAAGGGGGAAGAGAAAGAGGGGTATCAAGAACGAAAGATTTCCAAGAACTCTGTCCACCCCTACCCCACTGCGTTTCTCGAACTCTTCTTTATCTATACGTAGATCGCCATAGAGGCCGGTATCCATCAGAACATTTAGGCGTCTCTCCACGTCCCTTTCGCCAATTCCAAGAAGAAGCCCTATGCTGTGATATATCTTATCCAACTGTCTCTGATTGAGGATGCTTGCCCCCATCGCAACGGGAAAACGACCCTCATTAACCGCCTTAACATATTCCTCAAATGAGAGCGTATTGCAATATCCGGTCAGGGTTGGAGGCGTGTACCCAAATGCTCTCACGCCCATTCCAATAATGAATGCATGCCCCATCGTGAAGTAGTCCTTCTTCTTCTCCACCGCCGCCCGTTTATGTTTGAAGCATGCCATACTCATCTCATATCCATTAGAAGGGAGAAAATCGAGGATCGCACGCCACATCTTAATAACTTCTCTCGCCGGAGGGAACTCTACCTTTCCCTTCTTAAGCTGGCTTGCCCATAAAGTATCTGGGGAAAGTGCCAAAGGCGAGGGATATATCTGATGAACCTCCGTCTTCACTGCCGTTTCAAGATCGCTCAGAACGGATGAGACCGTCTGACCTGGACAGCCGATCATGAGGTCAATCCCGGTATAAAACCCCTTATCCATCAAAAGTTCTATCGCCTTGATCGCAGAATTGCCATCATATCCCCTCCTGTTCATGATCTTCAGTTCTTCGTCGTCGAAGGACTCCACACCCATACTGACCTTACTTATCCCGGCGTTCGATAGTGCATCGCAGATCTCCTCGTTCACGTCCCGTGGATGCACCTCCACTCCTATCTCTCCAGCGATCTTGAAGTTGGATCTCAGGTGATCTATTATCTCGATCACGCCCTCATAGAGGAGGCTTGGGGTACCTCCTCCAAAATAGACATCTCCTATCTTGGTGTCACCCAATTTTGCCTTATAAAGTGAGATCTCCTTCTTCACAGCTTCAACGTAAGGTTTCACCCGCTCTTCCGCGTAGGGAAAGCTGTAGAAGGGACAATATGCACATCTGCCCTCGCAGAATGGGATGTTTATATAGACCATCGTGCCATCCGAGTTCGCTGGAATATGTGGATCAAAAGGAGATACCACCTCTCCCCCCCTCATCGCTCCTTCCATTATATTCTTGGTTATAGGAATGCGGCATATTGCTCTGTTAGCCTCGATCACTCCCATAAGTGCCGTTTGAACCAATTTTGCTATCATTTCGACCATCTCTGTTTCACCTCCTTAATCAGGCTTTTTAGATTATTTTCAAACTTACTTAACTTGCATATAAAATTTACTGCTCTTCCTCTGCCTGACTAAACACTCAACTCAAGATCTGTGCAATGATCCCGTTGATCACATCGGTATTGATCTTGATCTTCTCGGAATCCTCCTCGATGATCCTTAAGGCCTTGAGAGGAAATAGGAAGAGGGATAATAAAAAAGAAAGATTTCCAAGAACCTCTTCCGTCTTCGCCCCGGTTCGTTCCTCAAATTCTTCTTTATCTATGCGAAGATCGGTGTAGAGGTTGGGATCCATTAAAACGTTTAAACGTCTCTCCACGTCCTTTCTATCTATTCTAAGAAGGAAGCCCGCGAGACGATATATATTCTCCAACTGCCTCTGATTGAGGATACTCACCCCCATCATCACGGGGAAACGATCCTCATTAACCGCCTTGATATACTCTTCGAATGAGAAGGTATTGGCGTATCCTGTCAATGTTGGCGGCACGGTTGACTCTGTCTCCACTCCCATCCCGATTACGAATGGATGTCCGTGCCCCGTGAGATACTCCCTCTCTCCCAAAGCCTTTTTATTCTTGAAATAAAGCGCCGCCCTCGTTTCATATCCATTTGATAGGAGAAGATCGAAGGTTGTGCGCCACATTTCCACCACTTCTCTCGCCGGAGGGAATTCGATCTTTCCCTTAGCGAGCTGAACGCCCCATGCAGTATTTGGGAGGATCAACAAAGGTAAGGTGTAGATCTGTTGAAGATCCGTTTCTATCACTTTTTTAAGATCGCTCGAAACAGAGGAGACCGTCTGACCCGGACAGCCGATCAGAAGCTTTGTTGTGGTATAGAACCCCTTATCCACCAGAAGTTCTATCGCTTTGATCGCGGTATCGCCATCATACCGTTTATTCATACCTTTCAGGAGATCGTCGTCGAATGACTGTACACCTATGTTCACCCTGCTCACTCCGGCATCCAATAATGCATCGCACATCTCTTCGTTCACGTCTCCGGGATACACCTTTACCCCTATCTCCCCCACGATCTTGAAATTGGATCTCAAATGATCCAAGATATCGATCACGCCTTCCCATAGGATACTGGGAGTGCCCCCTCTAAAATAGACGTCTCCCAGCTCGATGTCACCCAATTTTGCCTTATAAAGTGAGATCTCCCTCTTTACAGCTTCGACGTAAGGTTTCGCCCTCTCTTCCGTGTATATGGAAGTGTTAAGGTAACAATAAGTACACTTGCTTCTGCAGAAAGGAACGTTGATATAAACACATACCCCATCCGCGTTCGCGGGAATATGCGGTTCAAAAGGAATAACTACCTCTCCTGACTTCATTGCCCCCTTCATCACGTTTCTTGCTATCGGAATGCGGCATATCGCCCTGTTAGCCTCGATCATTCCCCTAAGTGCCGTTTGAACCAATTTTGCTATCATTTCGATCAATCCTGTCTCATCTCTTTAATAAAGCTTTTTAGATTATTTTCAAATTTACTTGATTACTTGTATATAAGGTTTTCGATACGAAAAATCTACAAAAAATTAGCTTCTATCCTCAATCCATCCCTCGACTTCCAGACAGATCTCCCTCAATTTTTCCAGCTCTTCTTCGCTTGCTTCCCAGTATCCCCTCTCATTCGCCTCGAAGAGCGTCTCCATCATGTTATTCAATGCCCAGGGGTTTACCTCTTCGAGTTTTTTCCTTACCTCTTCATCCAGAATGTAGCGATCCTCGATCTCTCCCCAGATCCAGTTATCAACCTCATTTGTCGTGGCAGCGAGCCCCAGGATGTTCTCCACCCTCTCCTGGATATGTTGGGCGCCGTTGTATCCGTCATCCAACATCCCTTCAACCCATTTTGGATTTAGAAGCCTCGTCCTCACCCCTCTTTGGATCGCTTTATCGATCCCTTCGGTCTTTACTATCTCTTTCGTGGTATCTGTGATGAACATCTCCGGCTTTATTCCGCTAACGGACTCAACGGCTTTGGAGAGACCCCCGGAGAACTCGTAGTAATGATCGAGGTCGGTTACCTCATAGTCGTGGTTATCCCGAATCTGCGAGGTGAGTTCTACCCGGGACAACATCCCCTCAAATGTCTCACCCGACTTATAGCCGTGAAGATCGGCGGTATAGATATACTGCATATCAGAGATGTATGCACGGGCCAGATCACCCTCAGAATCCCATGACCGGGAGTTAATCAAGTTGCGCAAAGATGTGCCATACTCGGTGGGAGAAGGACCAAATATACGGGCATTGGACAACTTCTGAGCAAGTTCTACGCCATCAACCTCTCCTTTTATCTGATCGAATATCTCCTGAGTGTGCCTCCTGACCAGGTTTTCTTCCAGAGACTCGTCCTGGGAAGAGACAAGGTTGAAGGCGTCGTCCAACAGTTTGACTACGTTTGGGAAGGTATCTCTAAAGATGCCACATATATTTACCACCACATCTATTCTGGGTCTCCCAAGCTCTTTAAGTGGAATCAATTTGAGTCGCACATCCCATGGGTTTTTCCTAACAGGTTTCACTCCGATATATCTCAATATCTGGCCCACCGTCTCCCCCTTGGTATTCATCGTCTCAAAACCCCAGAGGACCACACCGGTACTCTGAGGATACACGTTATGAAGATTTTTATAGTGATTTAATGTATCCTCGGCGATCTTTGCCCCCCGGATGTATGCGGCATCACTCGGCACCAGTCGTGGATCAAATTGATAGGTGTTCGAGCCTGTGGGGAGAACGTCGGGAGATCTCAAGGGATCTCCTCCAATATTAGGAGTGATATATTTACCAGAAAGTCCCCTAAGAAGACTTCCCATCTCGTCGCTTCTTTTAAGGTTAGAAGCCACCTCGAGCCCAAACGTCAAAGTCTTCTTTAGATCATCTATAGATCTGCTCTTGTGCATCTTGGGAACTTTTAAATGATCTATCGCCTCTTTTACACCGCCATTTAGAGCGATAGAGACGATTTCCTTTGCGATCTCTTCAATCTCTCCCGCCAATTCTGCATAGGATTTATCTCCTGCTATCTTCCCCGGCTCTCGCATCATCTCGTCATAATCTATTCCTTTTGAAGAAGCCAGCAACCTATGAAGCGATTTTATCTCTCCTCTATCGTATCGGAGGACGAAGGTGATGAAATCGATGAAAGAGTCGCAATCGTAAGTTTCGCCGAATGTGTGAAGTCCCTTTGGGATGATCGACCTTTTGATGTCAAAGAGTTCATCATATATATCATCGATCTCCTCTTCCTCAATGTTGGCCTCTTTTGCCTTCTCCAAAATTTGATCTCGGACGATCTTTGCCCGATTTGGATCCTGCGACTTCGCCTCGTTATACTCGTGGATGAGGTCTTCTATTTCTGCTAACTCATCATAAAGCCCCGAATCTGTAAATGACGGTGAAAGATGGTTTATTATCGTGGCATAACTCCTTCTCTTGGCTATAGTCGCCTCAGATGGGTTTGACACCATATAGACGTAGAGATGAGGAATATCACCGATTAGAATATCTGGAAAGCATTCTTCGGACATACCCGTCTCCTTTCCTTTGGTGAACTCGAGTGTGCCGTGGGTGCCAAGATGAATGATTGCGTCTGCTTTGAACTCTTCCTGGATCCATTTATAGAATGCGAGGTACTGGTGATGCGGTGGAATAGTCTTATCATGGTATTTCTTCAAAGAATCTTTAATATCTTTGTAATCTCCTCCGTGTGATGGCTGAAGTCCGATGAATATATTTCCCAATCTGATACCGGGGATGATAAACCTCTCTTCATAAGTCAATACATCTCCAGGAGGATCGTTCCATCTTCCCACCACCTCTTCTCTCGCGTGCTCTGGCAACGCTTTGAACCACTTTAAGTAATCATCATTCCCTACCGAGACGGAATTTTTGGCGGTGACCCCTTTAGAAAGCCACGTTCCAGAGTTTAAGATGCCTTGGCTGGTGAATAGCTCATCTAGACCACCTGACAACTCATCTGTGGTATATCCTTCCTCTTTTAACGCCTTCAAAAGCTTTTTAATGCTTTCCATAGTATTTAGATATCCTGCAGCACCAACTCCGCTCTCATCCGGAGGATAGTTATAGAGAATTATTGCCACCTTCTTCTCGGCGTTCTCCTTTCTCTTAAGTCTTAACCATCCCTCCATCCTGCCTGCTATCCTATCCAATCTATCCGGAATCGGAGCCATCGCCTTCACCTCTGTACCTATATTCTGATCAAATCCGGATTCTTCATATCCACACGGTAGAATGGGTTCGATGCATCCGTCGAGTTCCGGGAGTGTGGTATGGGTGATCACCTCTATGGGGGAGAGCCCCCTCTCCGATTCCCTCCAGTTTTGTATCTCTCCCAGATACATCGGTGACGCATTTAGGACGGGAACATCGAGACTTTGCAGGGTATCCAACGTCAGTTTTGGATCTCCCCCCATCGGGCCGCCGTTCATCCTGAACAAGAGAAAGCTAACCACCATATCCACAATCGGTTTTCCATCGAGGAAGAAGAAATCTTGTATCGCCTCTGGATATTTGAAATCTTGAGAGTAGATCGGAATGAAGTTCACCTCTCCTTCCAGTCTTTTCATAATCTCGCTCGCCCCGACAGCCGAATCTTCCAGGTTCGATCCGCCGACGAGGAGCATTCCCACCGTTTCTTCCTTCTCTCTTTCATATCTTTTTAGATAATCTTTCAGTGTAGAGAAGGTCTCTTTGGTGAGCGGGTGATATATGCCGGGTTCGGGATACTCTTGTGGCGGCTTTGGGGTGATCTTTTGCCCCCCATACTCTTTGGCAAGGTAGAGCAGTAAATTCTTGGTGTTCTCCTTTCCTCCATATTGCCAATACTCCATCGCGGTTGTTCTACGGCTCACCTCCTTAAAGAACCTCGAAGGAAGCTTTCCCGCGACGCCGGCCATCTTCATCATCCCCCGCATCTTTGACATATCAAAATTTTTGTCATTCCGTCCTGCCATCTCTTCCATCCGCCCGCGCATCCAACCGATTATTCTCTGTTGGGTTGGAGACTGTTCACGCTCGAGCCAGACAGGACCAATTCCAAAGATATTACCCATACTGTAGCCAATCACAACATTAGCGGAGCTTGAAAGCACCTCTTTGATGAGTTTTACGGCCGGAACATCGTTTCTTATGTCGAGCCATACAACGTCAGCATCTATAAGAGAGGATACATCTTCTATCCCCTTTCTGATATCATCGACATAATAGAGCTTGAGATAGATTACATCCCCATATTCTCTCCTTATTTCACTCATCGCCTCGGCCACAGAGTTTGCACCGTTCATGGAGGTTACCACCGCGATCTTGATCGGTTTCAATTTCTTTACCTCTTCACTAAAACTTTTTAGATTATTTTCAAATTTGCTTTATAAATAATCCATATATAAAATTTGCGATGTAAAGTTCACAAAGCCTAAAAAAAAGATTTAAAGAGAAATTGTATCACTCTTTGATATTCTTCTCAAATTCGATCCACTCATTTATCACATCCACTCTTTTGAATCCATGCTTCATGAACAGCTCCATAGATGGGTTATTCGTGGCTAATATCCTTGTTTTTATATTTTTAAATCCATCGGACTTGAATCTTTTGATCTCTTCATCAAGCAGGATCGTGGCTATTTTTTCCTCCCTGTGTGCAGGATCGGTCGCGATTTGGTATATCCAACATTCTCCTTCGATATCTATCTTTGGAAGACCTATTATGAATCCCACTATCTTACTACCTTCTGCCATGAGGAAGTATCGTCCAATACACAATGCAAAGTATTCATACGTTCCAGCCACAGAAGCTCTCAAAGGCGAGCACATTCCCGCCAATCTTTCGATCTCGGTTGAATCCTCCTCTTCGACTTCTCGTATAGTATATATCATCTTATGATTAATGAAAACCCCTATGTAGTTGTAAATCTCCGATTTTTGGGCACAGAGGAGTTGAAAGAACCTTAGGTTCTTCAGGGAGATAAACCCGGATAAAATAATCCTGCTTTTTCATCCAGCCCGAACATGATATTCATGTTCTGCACCGCCTGCCCTGATGCCCCCTTAACCAGATTGTCTATGGCACTTATAATCACGAGCCTATCGTTCTCTTCCTCAAGGGAAAAACCCCCAATGTCACAGAAGTTTGTTCCCCTAACATAAGATAGATTAGGTATATCCCCCTGCAATCTTATAAATGGTTCTCTTCCGTAAGCAGTATTATATATGTCTATCACATCATTCAGAGCGAGCTTTCTTTTAAGGATGATGTGGGCAGTAGTTAGTATCCCTCTTATCGCCGCAACGATATGTGGCGTAAAGCTGACCTTAACCCCTTCAAGTGCTTCTCTCATCTCTTCGACGTGCCTATGATCTATCATTTTGTAGGGAATCACGTTCTCTGCCAGATTTGGATAGTGTGAGTTTTCTGTCGGATTTACTCCTGCTCCAGAGATCCCCGTCTTTGAATCGAAGATGACCCTCTCTACATACCCTTCCCTCACAATAGGAGCCGCGGCAAGGATCGTCCCTGTTGGAAAACATCCAGGGTTAGCAACGAGATCCGTATCTCTTATATCTTCTCGATAAATCTCTGGAAGCCCATATATCGCCTTTCTTTCCTTATCGGTGTGTTCAACCCCGTATATCCTCTCATATTCTTTCACCTCTAATCTATAATCTGCACTGAGATCGATTACCCTCGAGCCATATTTCAGGAGCTTTGGAACGATCGAGAGCGCTTTTGTGTGAGGAACCGCCGTAAAGACCACATCGCACTCCTTTGCGATCTTTGCTCTCGTATCAACGAATTCCATATCCACGATTCCCCTCAAATTTTTATGGACTTCCTCTATCTTCTTTCCAACAGCATTTCTCGAGGTTACCGCGACGATTTCAACATCTGGATGGCAACATAAAATTCTTAGAAGTTCCCCACCCGTATAGCCAGTTCCCCCAATGATTCCAACGTTTAACATTTCAAAATCTCCTTTACAAATTCTTGAATGCGAAGCTTTTATTTATAGACATGCACTAAAGAGGAGAGATGAAGGAAGTCATCTCATTCGATATGGATGGCACGCTTACGGATAAGAAATTTGCGGACTCAGTCTGGAGAGACGGCATTCCAAGATTATACAAAGAAAAATATGAGATAGAATTAGAAGAGGCAGTAAAACTTGTTGAAAGCGAATATGAGAAGGTCGGAGAGGATAATATAGAATGGTACGATATAAATTACTGGATGAAATATTTTGATCTGGACTTCTCGGTAGAAGATCTCTTAAAAATGTACGAAGATAAAATAAAGATCTTTCCAGACGCATTGGAGGCATTGGATGGTCTCAAAGATCGATACACGCTTGTAGTATCCACGAACGCTATGAGAGAATTTGTGGATATTCAGATTGGAGGGATAAAAGATTACTTCACATATATCTTCTCTTCCACATCCGATCTTGGAATGGTTAAGAAGGAGACAAAATTTTATATGGAGGTGCTGAAAGAGGTCAAGGTTGAACCAGAAAACTTTTATCACGTGGGAGATCATAGTATATTCGATCAGGAGGTACCCAAGAAGGTGGGAATAAACGCCTATCTTCTGGACAGAGAAGGAGATTATGAGGGGGACCACGTCGTCAGGGATTTGAGAGAATTTTTAGAGATACTAAAAGGGATGTATTATGGTAACTGTGACGAATAGAGCGGCAGATGAGGTCAACTACCCCTCCCTCACGGAAGGGGCTTGAATAAGCCCCTAGTTGATTAGGAGGTTTGACAAAAATGTTGAACAGAAGTTGTTTAGGTCAAGACACCACGGGATGCTCCTCTAGTCCCGTGCATTGCAAATCGAAGATTTGCGAGCAGCAGATCAAAGATCTGCTACAACTGTCGTCTAACTTTAAAAGTCCGAAAGGGGTTTTAGACGGTGAGTTAGATGAAAAAAGCCTTTATGGTTGGAAATCGAAGATTTCTCCATCCCGAAAATCGAAGATTTTTGAGGACAACAGCTCCGAAGAGGACCTACTCCAACATACAGGAGGCCCTAAAAGCAATATGTATGTGTACGTATATGTGGTAAACAAAAACGGAAATCCTCTAATGCCGTGTAAACCGGCAAAGGCAAGACATCTTTTGGACGATGGAAGGGCAAAAGTTGTTCGGAGAACGCCATTCGTTATACAGTTGTTATGGGATTGTGAAGAGAACGTACAGCCAATTGAGTTGGGAATAGATTCTGGGTATTCATACATTGGTTACTCAGCTACGACGATGATTGACGGAGACAGAAGAAAAAAAGAGCTGATATCTGGTAAGGTGATTCTAAGAAATGATATACCAAAAAAACTGATAGAACGAAGACAATATCGTAGAAATCGAAGAAGCAGATTATGGCACAGAGAACCAAGATTTCTAAACAGGACGCATAGTGAAAAGAAGAAAGGAAAAGGTTGGATACCACCAAGTCTTCAGCATAAGATTAATTCTCATATCCGAATCATTGAGCTTTTGAGAAATATACTTCCAATTGCTGAAGAAAACATTACAATTGAAATCGCTTCATTTGACACTCAAAAGATGAAGAATCCTGAGATCAAAGGAGTAGAATACCAACAGGGAGAATTACAGGGATATGAGGTTAGAGAATACCTATTAGAAAAATGGGGAAGGAAATGCGCTTATTGTGGAAAGACAAATGTTCCATTAGAAGTGGAACATATAATTCCAAAATCCAGAGGTGGCTCAGATAGAGTTTCAAATCTGACTATATCTTGTCATAGATGCAACCAGAAGAAAGGAAATAAGACTGCAGAGGAGTTTGGCTATCCTAATATACAGAAGAAATCTAAAGAATCTTTGAAGGCTACAGCATTTATGAATAATGTTAGACGAAAGTTGGTTGATGTTTTGGGATGCAAATCCACGTATGGATATATTACAAAGCATGATAGAATCAAGGCAGGGTTAGAAAAATCCCACGCAAATGATGCGTTTGTAATTGCTGGTGGAGGTAAAAGTAAAAGTAAAGGTGAAGAAGATCGTGCTATCTCTTACATAGTTACCCAGAGACGGAGAAATAATCGTTCTATACAGATGAATAGGAAAGGCCACAAACCGTCAATTAGAAGAATAAGATATGATATGCAACCCGGAGATTTGGTGAGGTTTAATGGAAAAGAAATTAAAAAAGGAGAAGAAATTAAAAAAGGATTGTTGTATGAGGTGAAAGGCGTTTTCAACTACGGAAAATGGATAAGATTGGTAAATGAGATAGGAGATGTCATAAACACGAATATTAAGAATGTAGAGATGGTAAAATATGGAAAAGGATTACAATTCAAACTCAAGGTCGGTTAAGCCCATTAATCCCAATTCATCCCCTCCCTCACGGAAGGGGTCTTCTTGGGCAAAGGAGATAAAAGGAGGAATCTGTGCCATAGAAGGCGTGAGGGCAAACGGGATAAAGGAGGGAAAGAAGGGACTTACGATAATATTGTGCGAGGGAGAAGCATCTGGAGTTTTCACAAATAATAAGATAAAGGCAGCCCCCCTTATATTAACGGAAAAGAATCTTTCGAGTACTGGAAAAATTAGGGGGATCATTGCTAATAGCGGATCTGCAAACGCATTTACCGGAAAAGAAGGTTATGAAGACGCGGTGAAGATGGCAAGATTACTTGCGGAGGAGATAGATTCTCCTGTGGAAGAGATCGGCGTCGCATCGACGGGTGTGATAGGGGAGAGAATAGATTTCGATTGGGTGCGGAAGAAATTTGGTGAGGTATTTCTAAAGATATCTAATACCGAAGACGCATCTAAGATGGCGAATAGGGGCATAATGACGACAGATACGAGAGAAAAGGAATTTGCCATCGAATATAAGGGGGTGAAGATCGGGGGGATCGCAAAGGGATCAGGTATGATTGCACCAGATATGGCAACAATGCTCTCGTTCATCTATACGGATGCAAAATTTTCGTCAAAGGTTTTGAGGAGATCTTTAATGCGTGCAGTGGATAAAAGTTTCAATATGTTGAGCATCGATGGAGATACGAGCACGAATGATACCGTTCTTCTCACGGCAACAGGAGATTTTTCAATGAGAGAGGAGGATTTTCAAAGGGCGTTAGACGAGGTCTGTTTGGAGCTTGCGAGGAAGATCGCTTTAGACGGAGAGGGTGCCACCAAGTATATAGAAGTGCGCGTAAAAGGAGCTAAAAAGAGAGAAGATGCGAGAATTGCGGCAAAATCCGTCGTAAATTCCTCTCTGGTTAAAACGGCTATATTTGGGGGAGATCCAAATTGGGGAAGAATAATAGCCGCTTTAGGCTATTCTGGAGCGGAGATAGATGGAGATAAAATATCTCTATTCTTAGGAAATCCAGATGAAAAAGTCAAAGATCAAAACACCGTTATCCTAAACGGTGAAGTACTTCGATTAGACGAAGAAAGGTTTAGAGAGATATTGTCAAAGGATAAAATTATCATCGAGGTCGATCTCGGTCTTGGGAGGGGGGAAGCGATCTCCTTCGGATGTGATCTTAGTTATGACTATGTGAAGATAAACGGAGTGTATAGAACATGAAGAATCGTGAGTTTCCAATCGAAGAGGTGTTGATCGAGGCTTTTCCTTATGTGAGAGAGTTGCGCGATGCAAAGATCGTGGTCAAGATGGGCGGACACGCGATCGTGGATCGAGAGATTCTCGAGAAAGCCGTTCAAGATGTCGTCTTTCTTAGATTAGTCGGGGCGAAGCCGATGATCGTCCATGGGGGGGGACCTGAGATAACTGAAAAGATGGAAAAATTTGGGAAGAAACCTAAGTTCATCGATGGATTGAGGATAACGGACGAAGAGACGCTCGAGATCGCGGAGATGGTCCTCGTCGGAAAGATAAATACGAATATCGTTAGATACATCGTAAAACACGGGGGGAAGGGAATTGGACTATCTGGAGAGGACGGTCTCCTTTTAACCGCAAAGAAGAAAGATAAGATAATGAGAGACGGAAAAGAGAAAAAAGTAGATCTTGGATGGGTAGGGGAAACAGAAGCGGTGGATACTGGAATACTAAATATGTGTATTGAAAATGGATATATTCCGGTTATATCTCCTATCGCGATCGATTTAAAGGGCGATCATTTTAACATAAACGCGGACACGGTGGCAGGGGATATAGCGTCTGCGACGAGAGCAAAAAAATTGATATTCTTGACGGATGTTCCAGGAATCTTAGACAATAGGGGAGAGGTGATATCAAATATCTCTTTGGATGAAGGAAAATCTTTAGTGAATGATAGGATAATAGGTGGAGGAATGATCCCAAAATTGGAGTCCTCTATCAAATGTATCGAATCTTATGTGGAAAAGGTTCACATAATAGATGGCTCCAAACCCCACGCGCTACTTCTTGAGCTATTCACCGATCGTGGTGTGGGAACTATGATCTGTAGACAGGCAAATCTTTAATTCGCCGTGTGAAAATCTTCGATTTGCATACGCCGTTCTACGTATTCCTCGATTAAAAGCTTCTCTCTGGTATTAAGCTTCTCTCTCAATCTTATTCCTTTCACAACAGGTTTATAATCATGGGAAAGCGCCCCAGAAAAAACTAGAGAGCCAGATCCACTCCCATAAGCACCGAATCCTATCCTCTTTCCCTCCTCCAAGTTCGCCTTCTCTTCTTCCAACGTAAGCATGCTCGCGAGGGAAATAAAGATAGAAGCAGTATATGTATTTCCTATCTCTGAGATGGCCCATTGGGATGGTAGAACCTTTCTTTCGTATATATTCTTAAACTCCTCGCTTCCAAAGAGTTTCTTCCTGGATAGATAATCCCCCGCCATCGTTTTTTTATCGGAAAAAACACTTTCCAATGTTTTACCATCCATATATATCGGTTCATCACCTATCTCTTTGCAGATTCTCTCCCATCTATCCGTTCCTCGCAATTCGTGTCTTAAAAGAAATGCAAGGGCATGTTTCGTTATCTTTGGGTATGGTGTGTGAAAGACGAGATAATCAAAAATATCTGTAAGGACATATCTGTCTTCCTCTTCTTTCTCTCGAGAAAGAGCATTTTTTCTGACACTCTTCACATACCGATCGAATGCCACACGCATTGCATAGAGATATGAAAAAGTGGAAAGTTCGCCATTAACGATCGGTGTGCTCTTCCCAAATGGACGATAAAAATCATACGAATCCTGAGTAAATACACCTGTATTAGTAAAATCCAAATTCAAAAGTCTAGGGCTTTCTTTTATCAACATTGCTACTGCGCCTGCACCCTGAGTGGGTTCGCCACTGCTATTAAGATCATATTTCGCCTCATCCGCGCAAACAACGATGCCAACTTTATCTTTGTTCATTTTAGATAGAACCCAATTGCATGTATCAAAAAGAGAATAAGAGCCCCCCAGACATGCAAATTTATTCTCTAATCCCTGCACGTGGTTAAATTCTACGCCAAGATTTTCCTCTAATTTTTTGATTATAAAACAGACGAGTGGCTTCGATTCATCGATGCTGCTTTCCGTGGCGGCATACAAGCGTCCTATATCTCTTGCATCGAGATTATTCTTATTTATGAGATCCAAGATAGCGTCCGAGGCTACTGTTATCACATCTTCATCTTCTGTAAAGATGCCCATCTTCCTTATTCCAATGCCATCGGTAAATTTTTCTCGGGGAACGCCGCGAAGATCAGCTAGATCTCCCGTATCTATATATCTCTTGGGAACACAAATTGCAAGATCATCTATACCAACGTCCTCAAAAACCGAAGGTTTTTGGGATACGACAGAATCTTTGATTTTGTGTCTTGAAAATGTCCCATCTTCGCATACAGAAATCTCCGATCTCTGACTACTCTTCATCTTCGATATCTCCTCTCTTCATGAGTCCTTTTATGATGTTTAAAAATCTTTTGCATTTTAAAACAAAGATCTTAATTTAGAGAAACTCCACGGAAGATGTCCTTGACCCGCAATAGACACATCTCAGGGACAACGGGTCTTTCGACTCCACTTTAAACCTCGTTGCCACATCTTCATCCCTATTGGTAATACAATTTTGGTTTTTACATCTGATTATCCCATCTATGAATTTTGGAACGCTCACTCTATACTTCTCTACTACAGCATACTCCTCAATGATGTTTATCGTCGCGTTTGTGGCGATGAGGGCTATCTTATTCAACTCCCCCTTCCCGAGTCTTCTATCTTCCACCTTCACAATATCTTTCTTTCCCATCTCTCTACTTGAAACGTTCATCGCCATACTCACGGTCTCTTCAGACGGGGATTTTATCTTGAGAACCTTCAAAACGTTCAAAGCTTGGCCAGACATTATGTGGTCAATGACTGTTCCATCCTTTATTGGTTCAACCCTCAATTTTTCTCTCTTCATTTAAAAATCTCCGATTTTTCAATGTTGCAAATCAAAGATTTGCAATCATTCAAATCCCCCAAGCATCAGCCCCAGAATCGCCATTCTTACAACTACACCATACTTTGTTTGAAGAAAATATCTTGCATACTTCGTGTCGTCAACATCCGGGTCTATCTCTCCTATCCTCGGCAGGGGGTGTAATATTATTAAATTTTCTTTGCCCCCCTCTTCTAACATATCTTTCGTTATCTTATAGCTCCCAGAAACCTTCTTGTACTCCATTATATCTGGAAATCTCTCTCTCTGGATTCTCGTCACATAAAGAACGTCCAAATCTCCGATGACATCCTCTATTCTTTCACATTCCTCATAACTGATCTTCTTATCGTCTAAATCCTCTTTTATCTCTTCGGGTAAGCTAAGATTGGGGGGCGAGATGAAGGTCATATCTATTCCATACATAGAGAGCGCGTAAACGAGGGAATGAACGGTCCTTCCATATTTTAGATCTCCTAAAATACCAATATTTGCCCCTTCAAGTTTGCTCTCTTTCTTTATGGTATATAAGTCCAAGAGCGTCTGGGTCGGATGTTGCCCCGTGCCGTCTCCACCATTTATGATCGGAACGTCCGATATCTCGGAGGCATATCTCGCAGCTCCATCGCTTGGATGTCTCAATACCATCACATCGGCATATTTAGAGATCACCTTAATCGTGTCCGAGAAAGTTTCTCCCTTCTTTACTGATGTAAGCTCCGTTGGACCCATGTTGATACATCTTCCACCGAGTTTATACATCGCCGACTCAAAGGACATTCTCGTCCTTGTACTCGGCTCAAAGAAGAGTATAGAAAGAATTTTTCCACTTAAAAGACCAAATTTGCTGTCTAAATCTTTCTCTATACAATCAGAAACCTTTAAAATGTGATCAATCTCCTCTCTTGAAAAATCATTTATCGAGATCACGTCTCTACCTTTGAGCGTTCCTCTAATTGCCACCATGAATTATGAATCTTTCAAAGCACTTATATCTTTCCGAGCTTTTGATCACCCGGAAAGAATCTTCACACAAGATGGCACAGAGCCATATTTTTATATGATGGGATACTTAAACTCATCAGGTAAATTTACTATGAAAATCGAGTATTTTTGGTGGTTATATGACAAATAGGGTAAAGATCGTCACCGACGCCTCGGATCTAGTTCCCCTCATCAGAATCTTTAACTCAAAGGTGCATAAAAGGGTATTTGATGAGCTCTTGAAGGGGTGGAAGACTAAAAAGGAGTTAGAAGAGGTCGTTGGAGAGGATGTGGCGAGAAGCCTCGAACTTCTCAGAAGGGGAAAGTTAATAGAGGGCAGGTGGAGAACGCCAAAAAATGGGGAAATACCAAAAATGGAGTTTGAAACGGCTTATCCCATGTTCCAAGCGGATTTTCAATGTACCTTAAAAGAATTGGGCGATCTCATAAATATAGCTCTGATAGATTGGGAGGCATTTAGAGGACATGAGTTGGAGATAATGGAGCAGGTAAAAAAAGGAAATCGATCGATCCGAGATATATGTAGGGAATTGGCCCTTACACCACGGTTCTTGAAAGGGGTAATAAAGAGATCATCCATCCTATCGTTGAGAGGGCAAAGAGTGGAGATGGTCGATGATGCCGCTATTACTGAAAAATAAAAAGAATAGTACAAAATTTCAGATTTTGGTGGAGGTGGCATCCGGTCAGCCAAACATCAGACAGAGAGATATTGCTAAAAAGTTGGATATAACTCCCCAGGCAGTATCTGAATACATAAAAGAGATGGTTAGAGAGAGAACTATCTTCTCGCCGCAGAAAGGAAGATACTATATAACGAAAGAGGGCATAGAATATATAACC
>CABGHG010000003.1 GCA_902158735.1 Candidatus Methanolliviera sp. GoM_oil | reverse complement strand
GACTCAAAAGAATGGATGAAACTTCCATTTCCTACTGGTGATATAGTTAAGCCAGGGCTTCGATCATGGAAGTTGGGATGAAACTCCTACGACATGCAATTTGCAATTGTTATGGATTTTCTGAACTATTTGATACAACAACATTATCCAATAAAGAGTGATATTATGGATATAGAAGATGGGAAGATCGCTGTAAAGTTGGCAAGGGAAAGCATAGAGACGTTCATAAGAGACGGAAGGCAGACGGATGTAGCGAGAAAAACCCCCTTCAGCGAAGAGAGGGGGGTCTTTGTTACCATAAACAAAGATGAGCAACTCAGGGGATGTATAGGCTATCCTTATCCAATAAAGCCGCTTGGGGAGGGGATCGTTGATTCTGCCATAAACGCCGCGACGAATGATCCGAGGTTTCCTTCCCTCTCTGTGAAAGAACTTGCCGAGATTAAGATAGAAGTTACGATCCTTGGCAAGCCGGAAAAATTAGGTGTAAAACCGAAAGACCGCCCAAAAGAGATAAAAATTGGAAGAGACGGGCTTATCGTGAAGAGGGGGTTTTATCAGGGGCTATTGTTGCCGCAGGTCCCCGTAGAATGGAATTGGGATATCGAAGAATTTCTCTGCCAAACCTGTTTTAAGGCAGGTCTCCCACCGGATTGCTGGTTGGATGATTCGACGGAGGTTTATCGCTTCAAAGGGCAGATATTTGAAGAGAGGGATGAAGAGGTCGTGGAGAGGAAGATATAAAGGGATGGCAGGCTCTAAGACATCTTGGAATTGAACCCATTGAAGAGTAATGTGAATGCCCCCTATCTTTCTTCATAAATAGAAGCATGGCAAAGCTAGTAAAGATAGAAGTGGTGGTTTAATGACTAAGATTACAGAAGAAGATTTTTCAATAGACGATGCGGTAAAGAAGGCTTTGAGGAGAGATATCGGTGCATTCGTCATATATTCAGGCGTTGTACGGGATGATAGAACCAAAGAGTTGGATATAGGACCTGCAGATGAGACGGCGGTAGAAGAATTGAATAAGATCAGAGAGGAAGCGGTTAAAAAGTTCGATATAAAATCTCTCGATGTTGTACATCGCGTTGGGAACTTATCCGTCGGCGAGAATATACTGCTTATCGTATGCGGTGCAGCACATAGAAGAGACGCGTTTGATGCTTGCAAGTTCGTTATAGACGAGATAAAGAAGAAAACTCCGATCTGTATGGAGGAGATCAAAGAAGACGCAAAATGAATGGATAGATATTACATTTTCTTATCAACCACATACTTTTCCAACCCACAAACCGTCCCATCTTCTCTAACCTTCATGCAAATCTCACAGATTCTGGGGATTAGATCGACACCATCTTTTATCCTGCCAGCCATCATGTCATCCGCAAGATCTTCTATTGCGCGCATAGCATCTTGCTTAAATTCTATTCCATATCCTCTTTTTTTATTTATATACTGTGAAACTGCGGATTGTGTTATTTCAAGCCTTTCAGAGACCTCTTTCTGGGATAGTCCATATTCGATAAGTTTTTTAGCAAGTTCGGATCGTATGCTTGGCAATACATCCCACACTATTATCTCACAGGGAAATTTCATCACTTACACAACCTTTTTTGTACGAGGTTATAGGCAGGGTTCTAACAGTAGGAAGATTTAATACCTATTAATACCATTTGTGGTATTATGAAGCTGTCTGATTGGGCTCGGAAGAATGGTCTTGACTACAAGACGGCATACAGGTTGTATCGCTCTGGCAGATTTCCATTACCGACGGAACAACTTCCAACAGGAACAATATTGGTCCACGAGCTACCGTCTAAAACCAATCAGGCTGTGCTTTATGCGCGGGTGTCATCATCAGATCAGAAGGAGGATTTAAAACGGCAACTTCAACGGTTAAGAGACTATGCCGCAGCTAATGGACTGAATGTGACCCAAGAGATTAGTGAGATAGGCTCTGGACTGAATGGCAATAGAAAGAAACTATTGAAGATTTTGGCAACCCCTTCTGCGTCGATAATCATTGTAGAGCATCGGGACAGACTGGCTCGCTTTGGTTCAGATTATATTATTTCGGCATTGTCATCAGCCAATCGTGAGGTGCAGATTATTAATGAGTCAGAATGCAATGATGATCTTGTGCAAGATATGATCGATGTTCTTACGAGTTTTTGTGCAACGCTATATGGTAGAAGATCGGCGAAGAATCGGGCAAAAAAGGCTATGGAGGCAGCTCGAGAATGCTAATTCAACGGGCATACAAAACGGAAGCTGGATCCAAATAATAAACAGAGAACCGCACTCCTTAAACATGCTGGTACGGCACGTTTCGCCTATAATTGGGGCCTTGCCCGGCGAAAAGAGGAATGAAAAAATAAGGAAGATGTTAGCAAAAAGAGAGGTGAAGAGAGGAGGTGGGCATCATGCGGGCGATTGGTCGTTGAAAGACCCGTTAAAAAGGAGATGGATGGAAAAGAATTGGTCTTTTGCTGTGAACACTGTGCGGCCGCTTACACGAAGAAGGAATGAAAAGTTTACGATAAAAAGCCATATATAACAATAATATACCCTCTCTAATTGGTGGCTATAGAAAAGGGAATGATCGCCCTTTATATGGGGATATTTGGGAATATCGCATTATTCGTCATTAAATTTGCTATTGGAATATTTTCTGGTAGCATCGCATTGACAAATGATGCATTTCATTCTTTATCGGATTTTTTAGCCACCGTCGTCGTGTTGTTGGGATACAAAACCTCTTTGAAACCTGCAGACGCATCACACCCCTATGGACACTATAAAGCCGAACCATTAGTCGGCTTGGGCGTTGCATTATCATTGGTCGGGATGAGTGTTTTCTTGGCCTACAACGCCATTTTAAACATTTCAAGAGAGATAGAACCAAAAAATATCGCATTGTTGGCAGTTTTGATCTCGATTGTTGTGAAGGAATGTATGGCAAGATACGCTTTTAGTGTTGAGAGAGAATTGAGAAGCCCGGCGATAGAGGCGACGGCTTATGATCACAGGAGCGACGCGTTATCCTCTGTTGTAGCATTTTTTGGTATTCTTGCCGCTAAATTTGGTCTGAGTTTCTTAGATCCTGTGGCAGGATTTATCATAGCGATGATGATCTGTTACTATGGTTTCAAAGTCGGTAAAAAGAACGTCGATATGCTTATGGATAAATCACTCGAAGATGGATTATTAAGAGAGATAGGAGAGAGGGCAATGGAAGTCCCCGGCGTTTTAGGTATTCATAGGGTGAGGAGCAGACAGATGGGAGGTAAGGCAGTATTGGATATGCATATCGATGTCGATCCCAATATCTCGGTTATACGGGCACATGAGATATCACATGCCGTACAGAAGAGCTTGGAGGAACTGGATTGGGTGAGATCCGTTTTAGTCCATGTGTGTCCTTATGGTGTGAAGATAGGGAAAGAAGATTAAACAAGGGGAACCCATCACCCGTATAATATATAGAACTATTTAGAAAAGTATATAAATAAGCATTAATCTCCAAAAAAAGGAGAAAAGAATTTAGCATTGTCCAAAGCATTGTCTGAAATAATATGATCATCAAAATAAATAAATATGGATGGGAGTAAAGACGTGAATGGAAAAGGACGGATGAAAAAGATTTTGATAGTAGTGGTGATTATTGGTCTTTCTGTCTTGGCAGCACAGGTTCAATCCGATCAACTCGGAAATTGTCGGCCGAGCACTTTACCCGGAGGAGAAGTGTTGCTTCCCAATCATTGGATCTTAACTCCTGTAGGACAGCAAATACCAGTGGGCGACCTTCCGTTGGGAATGGCTCTAACCCCAGATGGAAAGTATCTGGCCGTCACCAACAACGGCTGGGGCAAACAATTTGTCTCGATAATTGATACAAGTTCGCGCTCAGAGATTCAAGGGTTACCCCTCGAAAAATCGTTCTACGGCATAACATTCAGCCCAAATGGTAAGAAACTCTATGTATCGGGGGGTGGAGACGATAAAATTTTGATTTACGATTTTTTGAAGGATCGCTTCGTTAAAAGCGGTTCCATCTCATTGGGTTCAAAAGATAAAAAAATCTTTCCGTGCGGTATAGCAGTTTCTCCCGACGGAAAAAAACTCTACATAGCCAACAATTTAGAGAACACACTGGCGATCGTTGATCTTACAAATGACGAAGTGAGGAAAATTTCAGTGGGGAGTTTTCCCTATGGGGTCGAAGTTTTCAAAGACAAGATTTATGTGAGCAATTGGGGCGGCGCGAGTATTTCGGTGATCGATATGAGAAGAGAAGAAGTTAGCGACACCGTTGAGGTCGGAGATCATCCAAATGACATGGTTCTATCCCCAGATGGTAAAAAACTCTATGTGGCAGACGCGAACACAGATGATGTCTCTGTAATAGATACGAGAACCGATGAGGTCATCGAAGTGATACCACTTAGACCCTATCCTGATGCTCCCTTCGGAAGCACACCAAATGCATTGTCAATAAGTCCAGATGGAAAGAGACTATATGTGGCGAATGCCAATAATAACGATGTTGCCGTAATTGAACTATCCACAAGGTTATTTGGATTAATTCCAAGAAAAAGTAGCACGGTGGGCTTAATTCCGGTAGGTTGGTATCCGACGGCATTGGAGATCAGTCCGGATGGAAAGATGCTCTATGTGGCAAATGGCAAAGGTCTCTCTTCCAAACCGAATCCGAAAGGCCCAAATCCATACCAGAAAAAGACCGAAGAGACTCAATACATCGCCGGCATGTTTCTTGGGACGGTATCATTCATAGATATTCCCAACGAAGATAAATTAGCAGAATATACCGCTCAAGTTGAAAGAAACAACGGATTCAGTGAGGTGAAATGCGAAAAATTCGCTGATGAAAGCGAGATCTCTCCTATACCCCGTCGAGTTGGTCAAAGCTCTCCTATAAAACACGTGATCTATATAGTCAAAGAAAATAGGACATACGATCAGGTCCTTGGCGACCTCTCACAGGGGGACGGTGATCCGAATTTATGCCTATTCGGTCGAGAGATAACACCCAATCATCACGCTATGGCTGAGAAATTTGTTCTTTTAGACAATTTCTATACTGATGCGGAAGTCAGCGCGGATGGTCATGAGTGGTCTATGGGAGCCATTGCCACCGATTTCGTCGAGAAGACATGGCCAACTTTTTATTCAGACCGAGGACGATTCTATCCATCAGAAGGAGTTTGTCCGGCTGCTTACCCGGCCACGGGCTACATTTGGGATATTGCCGCTCAAGGTGGAGTTAGCTATAGATCCTATGGTGAATTTATTCATATCGACGAGAGTAAGCCGGATCATCCTGCTTATACAAAGATGAAAAACTTAAAAGGACATTTTGATCCCTTCTTTCGTCCTTGGGATTTGGATTATCCGGATGTAATGCGGGCTCAAGAATTTATAAGGGAATTTAAATTATTTGAGAGAGATGATAATTTACCTCAACTCATGATCGTGCGTCTGCCGAATGATCACAATTACGGTACCACTCCTAAAAAACCGACGCCGAGAGCGATGACGGCAGATAATGACTTGGCACTGGGAATGATCGTCGATGCAGTGTCCCATAGTAAATACTGGAAAGATACAGCCATATTCGTGATAGAGGATGACGCACAGAATGGTCCAGATCACATTGACTGCCATAGGACGGTTGCATTTGTGGTAAGTCCATATACAAAGAGAGGATACGTAGATCATACAATGTACAACACCTGTAGCATGCTGAAGACGATCGAGTTAATATTGGGACTTCCACCGATGAGCCAATACGATGCCTCGGCCATACCGATGTTGAACTGCTTCAAAGAGGAACCGGACTTTACTCCATACAATTGCCTGTCGAATACTTATCCACTGGACGAAAAAAATCCAGAGGAGGCCTATGGAGCAAAAGAATGCCTATCGATGGACTTTAAACATATAGACGCCACTCCAATGATAAGACACAATGAGATCGTCTGGGAGTCCATAAAAGGCTCACAGATGCCAGCGCCGATGACACATCGAACGTGGATGGGATTGGAGGAGGACTGATGATATATTAAGGAGGTAAAAATATGAGGAATAAAAAAATATTCTTAATCTTTACGATATTGGTATTGGTATGCGGGCTTGTAGGCCCGATTTTGGCAGGCTCGCTTGAAGATAAGAATAATAACCATCTTGGAGAACCATTCAAGTATCCCAACCTTCCAAAGGGAGAGCATACATCTGATTACGTCTTTGCCGGTGAACCAAAAATAACGGTTGATGGGAAAGGAGAAGCGATTATAAGATTTGAGACGATTATCCCCACTTCGAGGGCAAAGATACACTATGGGCTCTATCTTCCAGAGCAGGAGATAAAGGTTCCACAGTATAGAATAGAGGAAACAGAGGATTTAAAGAAGAATAGTAGATCACATACCGTTATCATCGATTTAAGGAAATTTGAGAAACAAAAATACGATATCTGCAACTTCAAAGAGAAGGGTGGGGTAATCTGTTATCGAATAGAGGTATCTACTCCGACGATGGAGGATCAAAGCGACTTTTATGACGGTCGATTCCGCGTCGATGGAGATTATTATCAGTTACCGTGCGTAATCGAGGGTCCTTTTGTGGATTGTCTGACAAAAACGAGTGCGATAATATCATGGGAGACCGACGAACCGACGATGGGTACGATAGAGGTCAATGGTAAAAGATATAATGATGATTCTCATTCAACTCATCATGAGATAACTGCCACCGGACTTTCTGCAGATACAAGATATGAGTATGATGTATTAAGTAATGGCATAAAAGATTTTAAGAGTTATTATCTTAAGGGCGCACCAGACTCGAAAAATTCAAATTTTGTATTTGCTCACATGTCCGACTCTAGAGAAGGTGTTGGAGGTGGAGAGAGAGCCCGTGGTGGCGTGAACCATCACCAGCTCAGCCGTTTCATGATCGATGCGTATAACAACGGTGCAGATTTTATCCTCTTCGGCGGAGATTTGATCAATGGCTATACCACGAATACAGAAGATTATCGTATGCAACTTCAGGCTTGGAAAGACGTGTCAGAGCAGATAGGATGCTATATCCCGATCTATGAGGGCATGGGAAACCATGAGGCACTGATGGATACCTATGACAACATAGAGTTCGATAAAGTGGATGATGATGAGAGTAAGAGCGCTGAGAGAGTCTTTGCAGAGGAGTTTGTGAATCCACATAATGGACCAGAGGCAGAGGATTCGATGAATGAAACAGCTCCAACTTACGATGAGAACGTATATTACTTCGATTACGCCAATACCAGGATCATTAGCTTCAACACGAACTACGGATGGTGCAGTAATCCAGAGGAGTATGGTGGTAACCTCGAGGGGTATGTGATGGATGGTCAGCTTGAATGGGTAAAAGAGGTCTTAGACGATGCAAAGGCCAATTCCGAGATCAAGCATATCTTCATGTTCGCTCATGAGCCTGCGTTTCCAAATGGAGGACACCTGAGAGATGCGCAGTGGTATAGTGGAAAAAAACCATATGTCATTGACCGCAGGGACGACTTGTGGGAGGCCATCAGCAACAGTGGCAAGATGGCGGCGGTATTCTTTGGCGATGAACATAACTACAGCAAAACGTTCATAGATGGGGAAACACCTGTCTACCTTGATGGATCTTCAAACCAAAATTTCAAATACCCTGTATGGCAGATCATCTCTGGTGGTGCAGGAGCGCCGTTTTATGCACAGCAAAAGGCGCCTTGGACAAAAAATGTAAGATCTTTCTATCCCGGTAAGAATTATTGTCTAATCGAGGTGAACGGAGAGAGGGTCAGCTTAAAAGTACTGGGCTATTCTGGTGAGGTGATAGACGAATGCCCCCTCAAACCAATTCTTTCTCATGGAATCGAGGCGACTCCAATTCCTTATGAATACGATACGGCTTGGAGACAAGGTATTGCTGATGATGGATCAAATTGGTATATCTCAGGTAAGAACTGCTTATACAAGACGGATGAAGATTATAACGTTTTAGGGGCAAATTTAATCCCTTTTGGAAGGCATGAAAAAGATGGTTATGATCTTGGAGAGATGGGTTACACCCACATCGGAGACATCGATTATTTCAGTGGTCTCATATCTATGCACCCGTTGAAGATATAAGCTATAAAAATGCGGCTTTTGTGATCTATAAGGCAGAAAATTTAATCCCTATTGGGTATCACAAGACCTCTCAATCCCACATGCCGTGGTGTGCGATAAACCCTGATAAAGGATGCATCTATTCATCTGAGTTCAATAGTGTAGATAAGATATTTGTTTATAATTTGGACAATTTTGCACCCATGAAGGCGATAAAACTTGATCGAGTACTACAGAGGGTTCAAGGTGGTGTCTATCATGGTGAATATCTATATATATCATGCGACGACGAGAGAGATTATATATATAAAATCAATTGTGGGAATGGCAAGATCGTAGAGTCATTTGCAACCGATATCGGAACAGAGATGGAAGGAATAACCTATCAGGAAGATGTTATACATTTTATAGATGATGGAAATTACATTTATCATCATTCGTTGAAGACATAAACCATTTTTGTTGCTTTTGGCGAAGTTTTCCTATTTATTTTTGACTACACACATATCTAACAAGCAAAAAAGTTAATGTCATGTTCGTATAATTGAGCTATGCTTTAACAGGTGGATGGTGAAAGAAGATTAAAAAAGGAGATTTTTAAATGATTCAAAAGATATACAAGGCGATGTTCTATCTCGAAGACCTGAGGGAGATACTTAGAGAGACTACCCCAGACCATCGATTGGACGAAGGACAGAAGAAGAAGTTCAAAAATATATTGAATAACGTTAAGGATACCCTAGACGAAGAAGAATGCCAAAAGATAAGATACATAACCGATAAGATCGAACTTAGAACGAGAGAGGAGGATTTTATAAATATTGATCCGATCCAGGTGGCCGGAAGGCTAACCCCTGAGGCAAGGAAAGCCCTCATCGCGTACGGAGATGGTTACTCGGTCTGCGATTACTGTTTCAAACCGTTCAGGCTTGATTATATAAAAAAACCTCCTGTCCAAGATTTTTTCTCTGAACTATCCGAATTTGTTGGGATGGATGTTGCCCGTGTCGTGAGAGGGGCCAGGAACGGTTTTCAGATCGTTTCAAATGCCTTGCTCGAGAAGGGTGACATCGCTCTGGTCTCCTCTTTGGCACATTATACACTCTGTTTATCAATAGAATCCATCGGTGCCGAATGGAGGGAAATTCCGTTGGATGAGAATAATATCATTACAAAAGAGAAGACGGCGGAGAAGATCGAGGAAGTGAAAAATAAAAGTAAAAAGCTCCCGAAATTGATAGCGGTATCTCACTTCGATTATATGTTCGGGAACGAGCACGATGTCTATGGGATCGGAAAGGTATGTGAAGATTACGAAATTCCCTTCTTGTACAATGGAGCTTATACGGTCGGTGTGATGCCCGTCGATGGAAAGAAGATAGGTGCAGATTTCGTAGTCGGGTCTGGGCATAAATCGATGGCGTCTCCAGCACCTACCGGCATCCTTGCGACTACGGATGAATTTAAGGATAAGGTATTTGCCGAGACGAAATCGAAGGGAGATATAACAGGGCGTCAATTTGGGATTAAAGAGATGTATCTCTTGGGTTGCACGGTGATGGGTGCCCCACTAATTGCGATGATGGCATCTTTTCCGAAGGTGAAAGAGAGAGTTAAAAATTGGGAAGAGGAGATCAAAAAGTCAAACTTCTTCTTATCTGAATTTTTAAAGATCGAGGGAAACAAAGTATCATCCGAGATGCCGAGGAAGCACACATTGACGAAGGTCGATACGAGGGACTCGTTCGATAAGATCGCTAAAAAACACAAGAGGAGAGGGTATTTCCTCTACGAAGAGCTAAGTAAGCGAAAGATCACCGGAATATTTCCCGGATCGACGAGGGAATTTAAATTGAATACGTATGGATTGAGTTGGGATCAGATCAAATATCTGGCAGATGCCTTCAAAGAGATCGCCGAGAAGTACGGTATTTGGGTGGAGGACTTTGGGTAATAGATGACAGATAGAAAACTTCTACTTACATTTTTATCCTAAAACTACCGAGTCGTTCAACAGCTTAAGGATATGAATGCTGATAATTTATATCTTTAACTTGACAGTATCGTTTAGAGGATTGATAAGAATTATATAGTAGAAGATGAAAAGTTAGTAGCATGGAAGAAATAAAAAAGAAATATAAGTGCAAGTATTGTGGAGAAGAATTTGACACGCCTCTAGAATTGGCTCGGCATGTAAGGGCAAAGCATAAAAGAGCGAAAGCAAGGGAAAAAATAGATGCTAAGAGGACAGCACCATTAGAAGAGATTGCCAAAGCTATTGAGGCTATAGGTATTTTAAAGGGATTGCAACAAGTATCGCCTCATCTGAATGAGGGGGAGAAGAAGATCCTAGCTGATGTCTCAAAGAGAATGGAAACACTTGTAATGTATGTACAAAGGAGCAAATGAAATATTGGATGAAGTAAAGAACATTTGGCATTATGAATGTTTTTCATTTCTGTGACTTGATCCTTATTAGAGTTCTTATAGCTTCGATGACTACCACGACAGCCAGGACCAGCAGTATTATTCCAACCAGACTCAGCTGTGGTTGGCGGGGAACAGCATAAAAGAGATTGTAAGGTATCTGCCATATTAATGCCCCAATCGTCGTTGTTAGCATGATCACGCACGGGATTGCTGTGTACATAGCCGGCTTTTTTGTGCTAGCAAGCCACATCGATATCGTGAGCAATGCCAGTGCTGCAACTAACTGATTGGCGGAGCCGAACATGGGCCATACATAGCTATAGATTCCCGTAAATCCAAGGTAGTATGCTACTGCAATCGGGATTAGTGTCGCAATCCACCTGTTTCCGAGGATCGGTATTTTTGCACCTATACTCTCAGTCCACACATACCGTTCCATCCTCGTGCATGTGTCGAGCGAGGTTATGACAAAGGCGTTTACTGCTATTATCCCAATCATTGTACCTATCGTTAGAGGTATATGGATTGCCGTAAGAAAATGCCCAAATCCTGCCCCAAATGCACCAATTGGATTTGCTCTTCCAAGTATCATAAAACTCTGATATTCGGGTAGGCTCAAACCGGCTGTTACTGCCATCAGTGCAAGGATAGCAAGAATAGATTCTGTAATCATGCCACCATATCCAATAGGTTTGCCATCGCTCTCCTTGTCCAGCTGTTTTGACGTCGTGCCGCCAGCGCATAGAGAGTGGAAACCAGATACAGCGCCACATGCTATCGTAATGAAGAGCATAGGCCATATTGGACCTTGGCTTTTGCTGTAGAAAGAGATGAATGGACTAGTAGATATCTCCGGGTGGCATGCGAAAAGCCCGATATAGCCAGCTATCAGGACTGCGAAGAGAATATACATCGACAAGTAATCTCTGGGTCTTAATAACAGCCACACGGGCAAGATCGATGCAAAGATGCAGTATACCATAAGGATTGCGAACCAAACCATGACATCAGTACCATGAGCAAGCGGAAGCACCACAGGGCAATGGTATCCTACAAGCAATGCTATGACCATCAGTCCTATACATATCCCTGTGGATGTCCAAAAATTCCATTTTAATTTATTTACCATAAGCCCGAATATGATCGCGATTAATATCAGGCAAAATACTGGAATGACTATCTCCGGTGTGCTCGCTAAAGTATGGGCACCAGTTATGCCAAAGATTGCGATCACTAAAACGAGCGTGATCCAGACAAAGATTGTGAAGAGCCATCTTGCCAGCGGACTCACAATCTCGCCAGACAAATCTGGTATTGATACGCCCTTATGCCTAACAGAGATCATCAGCGAGAGATAATCGTGCACGGCACCCATAAATATACCGCCAAGAACGATCCATAACAAGCAACCAGTCCAACCGAATGCAATGGCAGCTGCCACTGGACCAAGGATTGGCCCTGCTCCAGCGATAGATGAGAAGTGGTGGCCAAATAAAGTTATGCGTCGTGCTGGCGAATAGTCAAGATCGTCTTGTAATTCGTGCGCGGGTGTGGGTTTCTCTTCTGGCTTTACAATCTTCTTCTCGATGAATGTGCCATAAAATTTGTATCCGGACAATAGAGAAAAGATCGCAGCGATAGCGACGATGGCTGAATTCAATTCCACACCTATTTTTTATTTATACTTTTTATTATTTATTTCGGTTTTTATAAATCAAACATCTCTCTTAATATCTCTTTCCTTTTTGTCGCGTTGAATCTCGAGGGCAATTTGGAAAGATGCAAAGGCAAAAGGTTTAATATCAAAGAGTTTAACATTGAAGATGTTATTCCAAATAGGGCCGGTAGCTTAGTTTGGCAGAGCGACAGACTCTTAATCTGTAGGTCGGGGGTTCGAATCCCTCTCGGCCCGTTTTTTATGAATACAGTAAAAGATGCGGGAGGTGAAAAATGAGAAGAGATATAATAGATCTATTTGCGTGCCCCATTTGCAAAGGAGATCTCGTTATAGATTTTATATCTAAAGAAGATGGAGACGAGATCATTGAGGGAGGGTTATGTTGTTCGAGATGCAAAGAACATTACCCTATCGAGAATGGGGTCGTAATCTTACTTCCTCCAGATACGAGGTAAAATGTGCGGCAAAGGATTTTGATAAATAGAATCGAGAACGGTTCGATAGAGATTGAAGATGAAGGGAAGGAGATCTCTGTAGAGGCAGATGTGGAAAGAACAGATGTTGCCCATATCTCGGTAAAGAACTATGGCACCCCCGTTCATCTGTATTTTTCGGTTTTTCAGGTTAATGAAAGTCTAGAAAGCGTAGTCTCTTTCCCAGAAAACAATTTCTACGTCGAAGGAGAGGATAAGATCCCCATCAGGATAGATCTGCCCTATGAGAAAGAATATAACGTACAGGTGGGGGTAACGGCTTCTTATGGGCCTTCAAAGGAGGTTTTTTCCCTTAAAATCTCTCCAAAAACCATAACTTCTGAAGGGAAAGAAGAGATAGAGGAATCTCACGAAAGGGACTTTGTGGAGAGGATATATTCCGAGTGGGAGATATTTCTCTTCCTCGCGGCGGTACTCTTTTTTATAATAGCGATGATACTTCTGCTGATATGAGATGGCAAATCGGAGATTTTTGAATGAAGTATATTATCGTTACGGGTGGCGTGTTGAGCGGCCTTGGCAAAGGAATAACTGCCGCTTCTATAGGGAGAATGCTAAAAAATAGGGAATACAAAGTGACTGTCATCAAAATAGATCCCTATATAAACATAGACGCGGGGACGATGAATCCCTTCCAACACGGCGAAGTCTATGTTTTAAAAGATGGAGGGGAGGCAGATTTAGATTTAGGGCATTATGAACGATTTTTAAACGTGGAATTGACGAGCGATCATAACATAACAACTGGAAAAGTCTATTTGAGTGTGATTCAGCAGGAGAGGCGAGGTGGTTTTTTGGGAAAGACCGTCCAGATCATCCCACATATAACGGATGAGATAAAGAGGGAAATAAGAGAGGTGGCAGAAAAGAGCGGGTCAGATATATGTATCGTCGAGATTGGGGGAACCGTGGGGGACATAGAAGGTATGCCCTTCTTAGAAGCCATCCGTCAGATGAGAAGAGAAGAGAAGAAGGAGAATCTCATTCTAGTTCATGTTACACTTATTCCGATAAATAACATCGGGGAGCAGAAGACGAAACCCACCCAACACTCTGTCAAAGAGTTAAAGAGTTTGGGATTACAACCAGACGTGATCATTGGCAGATGCAGAGACAGCTTGTCTGAAGAGACAAAATCTAAGATTTCACTCTTCTGTGACGTGCCAGAGACAGCCGTGATAAGCAACTACGATGCAAAGGACATATATTTGGTCCCGGAGATGCTGGAAAGAGAGGAATTGGGAGAATATATAGTCGAGAAGCTAAAATTAGATGGGCGGAAGGTTGATACCAGATGGTATAGAAGGATAAAGGCATATAACGAGAGAAATAAGGACTCAATAAAGATCGCCCTTGTGGGAAAGTATGGGCTCGAAGACGCTTATCTAAGTGTTAAAGAGGCTTTAAAGCACGCCTGTATAAGAGAAGATTATAACCATAAGATAGAGATGAGATGGGTTGAGGCGGAAGATTTGGAAGAGAGCACGAATTTAGATGATTATCTTAAAGAGATGCACGGAATTTTGGTTCCGGGAGGATTCGGGGTGAGGGGAACCAAGGGAAAGATCGACGCGATAAGATACGCAAGAGAAAGAGATATTCCGTTTCTCGGTATATGCCTCGGGTTTCAACTCTCTGTCATCGAATTTGCAAGAGATGTATTAAAGATCAATGCTCAGAGCAGGGAATTTGAGGCGTTCAACTCGCCTGCTGTCGAAGATCAAACTGCTCAAAAATCTTCGATTTGCGTAATAGACCTGCTTCCGGAACAGAGAGAGATAAAAGACTTGGGCGGCACGATGCGGCTTGGAGATCAAGAGATTGATATTGAAAAAAATTCTTTGGCTTATGAACTTTATAAGAGAGACAAAATTCGTGAGAGGCACAGACACAGGTATGAGGTAAACCCGGATTATATAGAGGTATTTGAGGAGAATGGAGTGAAATTTTCTGGAAAAGACGGAGAAAGAATGGAAATTCTGGAGATCCCAAGCAATAGATTCTTCATTGCAACCCAATTTCATCCGGAGTTCAGATCCAGCCTGGATGAACCCGCCCCCGCTTTTCTTGGGTTTGTCAGGGCTATGATAGATTTCAAAAAAGATCAAGAAAGAGAAATAAAATAAGATGGGATGAAGGTATGGATACCAAGGGCTTTATAAAAGAGACTGTGGAGAATATTAGAGAAAAGGTAAAGGGGAAAGCCCTGATGGCTCTTTCTGGCGGGGTAGATAGCTCTGTCTGTGCGTATCTCTCTCACAAAGCAATTGGGAGTGATTTATATCCGGTTTTTGTCGACACGGGATTGATGAGGTTGGATGAACCGGCTAAGATCAAAGAGACGTTTAAAGAGATGAATTTAAGAGTCATAAATGCGAAAGAAAGCTTTTTAGATGCGTTAAAGGAAGTTGAAGAACCAGAAGAGAAGAGGAAGGTGATAGGAAATCTCTTTATCAGGGTTTTTGAAGGGGTAGCAAGAGAGGTGGGAGCTAAATATCTCATCCAAGGAACGATCTATCCAGATAGGATAGAATCCGAGGGAGGGATAAAATCTCATCACAACGTCGGAGGTATGCCGCTCGATTACGATTTTGAAGAGGTGATAGAACCGCTCAGGGATCTCTATAAGGACGAGGTTAGAGAGGTCGCAAGGGCTTTATCACTGCCTGATGAGATAAGTGAGAGGATGCCTTATCCCGGTCCCGGGATGGCGGTGAGGATCCTTGGCGAGGTCACAGAAGAAAAACTGAAGATCGTAAAAAGAGCGAATAAGATTGTGGAGGAGGAGATTCAGGCGTATAATCCGTGGCAGGCCTTTGCGGCATTGCTCGGTAAGGGGACAGGCGTGAAGGGAGATAGAAGAGTTTATGGGTGGATCATCTCTGTAAGGGCGGTCGAATCGAGGGATGGGATGACGGCAAATTTCTTGAGGCTCCCCTGGGATGCTCTGGAAAGGATGAGTTTCAGGATAACAGGCGAGGTGCAGGGCGTATCAAGGGTCGTCTATGACATTACACCGAAACCTCCCGCGACGATAGAGTACGAGTGAAGGGTTGTGCTCAAAAATCGGAGATTTTGGCATATCGCAAATCGAAGATTTGCAATACACCCTCTCAACACCTGCGTCCACCTTCGGTAGGACTGTAAAAACAAAAACGAAAAGACTGTAAAAACAAAAACGAAAAGACTGTAAAAACAAAAACGAAAAGACTGTAAAAACAAAAACGAAAAGACTGTAAAAACAAAAACGAAAAATATTAAAAATGGTGAATAAAATAAAGAATTTGATCTCAAAATTCAAATCACAGTCCTACCGAAGGTAGGTAGTCGCAAATCGAAGATTTGTGTATGCCAAAAATCGAAGATTTTTGAGCAACACAGGATTGAAAAACCAGAGGTTTTCATGAGATATGTCATAATCGGTAATTCGATAGCAGGAATTGGTGGGATAGAAGGGATAAGGAGCATTGATGAAGATGGAGAGATCATTTTAATATCCAAAGAGCCATATCGCGTCTATTCGAGGCCCCTGATCTCATATCTGCTCGCGGGAAAGATAACCGATGAGAAGATGTATTACAGGGAAGAAGATTTTTATGATAAAAACGGAGTAAAAGTTCTCTTTGGAGAAAAGGCAAATAAAATAGATCCAAAAAGTAAAGAGGTAATCACAGAGAAAGATAAGATACGATACGATAAACTCCTCCTATCTGTTGGTGGAGAGCCTTTTATTCCTCCGATTAAAGGTATCCAAAAGAGAGGAGTATTCACTTTTGCGGGCTGGGACGATGTAAAAGCGATCGAAGATTTCTTGAGAGAGAACGATGCCAAGATATCAGTAATCGTTGGCGGTGGGATGATAGGTATAAAATCCGCAGATGCTTTGAGAGAATATGGGTTGAACGTAACGATCGTGGAGCTGATGGAGAGGATTCTTCCCATGGCACTCGATGATGAAGGGGGGAAGATCTGCGAAGAACACCTTATAGAGAACGGAATAGATATCATTACAGGAGATGGCATCGAAGAGATACTTGGGGAAGACGAGGTGAGTGGAGTTAAATTAAAAAGTGGAAAGAGAATAGACTGTAGAATCGTCATCGTTGCAATAGGTGTGCACCCAAATATCGAACTCGCGGAAAGTGCGGGTTTGAAGGTTGATAGAGGAATAAAAGTAGATAGGGGGATGCAGACGAGCAAGAAAGATATCTATGCGGCCGGAGATTGCGTGGAATCATACAATATCTTACTTGAGCAAGAGATGCCGATACCAATCCTCCCGCTGGCATATAAGGGGGGTTTCACCGCGGGTGTGAACATGGCAGGCGGAGAAGGAAGAAGTGAATACCACGGTGGTTTTCCGATGAATTCTATACAGGCGTTTGGTCTTCCGTTAATATCGTTAGGAATGGTAAATCCGGATGGAGAATGCGAGGTCCTTTCCGCAAGAGATGGGAAGAATTACAAGAGATTGGTCTTGAAGAACGGAAAGATATTCGGCTACCTCGCCATCGGGAATATAGATCGGGCGGGCATCATAACAGGGATGATGAAAGAGGGTATGAATGTGGAAAAGTTCAAAGAAGCGATAATGGAAGATGATTTTGGATTAATATATCTTCCAAAGGATATCAGGGATGATAAACTTCGGGGATGATTTTCACATGAAGATCGATGCGGGTGGCGTCCATTATAAGCAATTGAACGAGAAGATAAGAGAGATGGTAAAAAAAGGAGAGAAGCGGTTTGATTTAGTGAACATCAATGGCCAGCGATATATCGGTGCAGGTCTCGTGGGTGAATTGATAATTGAGATAGAGGGCGTTCCTGGGAATGATCTGGCATGTTTTATGGATGGTCCGGAGATCATAGTCAAAGATAATGCTCAAGACGGCGTATGCAATACGATGAACGATGGAAAGGTGGTCATTCATGGAGACGCGGGGGATGTTCTTGGATATGGGATGAGAGGAGGAAGATTATACGTCAAAGGAGATGTTGGCTACCGCGTCGGGATACATATGAAAGCTTATAAGGAAAAAGTTCCGACGATCGTGATAGGGGGTTGTGCGAGAGATTTCTTAGGTGAATACATGGCAGGCGGGAATATCATCGTACTTAACCTGGACAATAAAGCTGATCCTGTTGGAAACTTTGTAGGCACGGGAATGCATGGCGGGAATATCTTCGTTAGGGAGACGGTCAAAGAGTATCAGATCGGAAAGGAGGTGGGAATGGGAGAGATGACTAAGTCTGATAGAACTTTTCTAAAATCGGTTCTCGAAGATTACGGCAGATATTTCAACCCGGAGATTAGCACAAGGGAGTTATCAAAAGAGAACTACACAAAACTTTATCCTAAGACGAAGAGACCCTACGGGAATCTCTACGCATATTGATTCGAACTCATCTTTCTCAACTCCTCCTCTCCCCCCCTCGTTCCCTTCGCTATTATCGCGTCCCCTCTATTATTTTAACGCTATCGGAGGGTCGATATATCCATCTCTCCATCCTTCTTATTGCCAAAATATCCATACCGACGTCTGTCTCCAAATTTAGCTCTCCAAGAGTTTTTCTATCCATATAAGAACCTTCCTCAACTACAATGGTCGTTATTATCTCTTCTGATTCTCTTACTGCCATTATAAACGCCGGATGTGTATCTATATCTCTAAACAAGACATCTGCCATCTCATACGCCGCATCTGAAATATTCTCCGATGAACGGGCAAGTTCTATCAGGCATCTTAGCCCATCATAGTCTTCTGTCTTCTTGGCTGTCTTTAAAACAAGGCGTTCCAACTCATAACACATCTTATTAATCTTGGATTCAATATCTTCTACCTCCCTCGCTATATCCTCATTATCAAAAAGTAAAGAACCGTACGCTAAACTTACTGCTAACTCAGAGAGATTCTTCATCTCCCCTATGATCTCCGCGGCATTTGCCAGATCCTCATCGACCGTTATATCCTCTTTCTCTCGTCTCCTATATGTTACATGAGTAGAGAGCTCGTATAAAATAGGAACTCCCTCTTCTGGCCCCTCTGCTATTATCACATCGTTAGCAAGCAATCTCGTATATTTATTCGGATCGAAGATCCAATCTTCTTCCCTTCTTATGGCAATGGCCCTCATGCCAGTTTCTGTCTCAAGTCTCAGTTCTCCAAGTGTTTTATCAGCCAAAGATGACGTCTCCACGATGTTAGCTCTCATGACGGTCTCTTCTATCTTCAATAGAGGTTTGATCATCTCGGGAATCTTCATACCTGCCAATGTCAACTTAGAAATGTCCTCGGCGGCGTTAGATATCGCTTCAGAAGAATTTGCCACCTGTAAAATTCCGGACATCTCCTCGGCCTCATCTATTCTTCTTGCTCCCAATATCGCAGATATCCTCACATGATAGATGAGGAAATTCATCTTCTCTCCAAGATATAGAACCTCATTGGCTATATCTTCATTGTAAAAGAGCATAGATGAATATGCCAGATCAATCATCAGCTCAGAAGTGTCCTTCATCTCCTTCAATAAGTCTTTGACGCTACACGGCTCATATTCTATCCTTTTCATCAAGTTGCACCTTTCTATTTTGTATCTGTTTTTTATCATAAATCTATCTTTCTATTCTTATCTGATCCTATTTCATTGTTTCCGAGTCATAGACTTGAAAAACTTTAGCGAACGTCTAACATCACGGATCGATCTCGGGCTTGCTGGAGCAATCAAAGAAGTTAGAGGCGAGATAAGTAGTGCTGTTATTGATTTTGTCCGCGGAAACTCTTTGTTTAAGGTACGGGTGGGAAAACAGAATCGTATAACCATCCCCGATCCCGAGGCAGAGGCGATGGGAATAAAGGAGGGAGACGTGATCCAAGTAATGATAATACCGCTGAATTCTTTTTCCAGTCGAGAGGCAAAAGGGAAGGATATTTAAAATGGATATAGAGAAGTTCGTGGACGATGTTACGATCTCAATATTACTTCCCCAAATCCTCATAAATCGTGCTGAACTGTTCCAATGCAGATTCAAGATTCTCTGAAACATCCCTCGCAAGCAAGTCCGGATCTGAAAGATTCTCCGAATCTATCAAGGCTTTCATCCTTCAACCAGAATATGTCGAGGCTCACCTTATCTCTCTTCATGAGTTCGTCATAGGTGAATGTTTTGAATCTCTCGGATTCTTTCCTTTCTAAGCAGTTCTCGGGATTATAACATCTTATGAAGTCCTGAAGGTCTTCATATCTCAGAGGATTTGTTTTCAAAGTGAAGTGCTTGTTCGTTCTTAGATCGTATATCCATAATCTTTGAGTTCAGGGTTTTTCGCTCGCAGGTCTTCTATCGACGAAGAGCACGTTTGCCTTTACACCTTGTGCGTAAAATACGCCGGTTGGCAATCTCAAAAGCGTGTGAACGTCACATTCATGAAGCAGTTTTCTTCTGATAGTCTCTCCAGCACCACCCTCAAAGAGAACGTTGTCGGGCACGACGATGGCGGCCTTTCCGTTTATCTTTAGAAGGGTCTTTACATGCTGAAGGAAGTTTAGCTGTTTGTTTAAAGTGGTTGCCCAGAAATCCTCTCTTTCATATACTAAAGATTCCTTGCCTGCCTTTCCTTCACCATTGGTGATTGTAATGCTGCTCTTTTTTCCAAATGGTGGATTGGTGAGCACCATATCGAATCGGTCTTTAGGATCAGAGATAAGGGAATCGTCAACCTCGATAGAGTTTTCTTCTCCACCAATGCTGTGGAGATAGAGATTCATTACGCACCGTCGAACAACTGCATCAACAATGTCCTTTCCTTTGAATGTGGAATACTTGAGGAACTTCTTCTGCTCTTTATCAAGTTGATAATTCTTTGATATGTAATCATGAGCTGCCAGAAGAAAATCACCGGTTCCGCAGCCCTCATAGATCTCTCCTTTTACATCGATATCCAGACCTACCCAGGTCTCCTGGTTGATGAGCTCAATCAGGCGTCTTAGTTTCGCAGGATCCTGAATTCTGTTCTGGGATTTCTTGAAGATGACTCCGAGCATCCCTCTCCCTTTACCAAGCGTTTCGAGGATGTGGCGGTAATGGGTCTCGACATCGACCTGACAATCTCTCAGCCCTTCTGTGATCAAAGGAGGTAGATTCTTAAGCCTTCTCCTGAGAGTGTTTTCCTGAGAGACCCATTCTTTAAGTGTTTCGGACCTGTGAAATGCGAATACCCTCCGAGTTCGTAGGCAAAGGGAAGAGGTTCTTGTACGTGAGGTATCTCTTTAGGAACACCTGCCAAATAGACCGCGGATTGTTCGGCTACACCGCTTAATGTAGTGCCTTCGGGTTTTGCCTCTACAACTCCTACAGCTCTTCTATCTGCAAAGAGCAGGTAATCAGCAGTGCCAGATTCAAGTGGAAATTCGCGGACAGCCACACCTAAAGAAGATCCAAGATCTAACTCCCGAAGATTCTGAACCTTCCAACCTGCAGATTCCAGTAATTGGTCAATCTTCTGTCGTGCTTTCTCTTCTGGTTTCATTCCAACGGTTTTATCTCATATTTAATCGTTCAAAACTGCCGATCAATCAAAGATCTTCAATTTTTAAACACCTCCAGATAATATTCCATATTATCTAAAAAATCTTCGAGCTTTTCATACGAGACGAACAGACAACCATCCTCAAAGAGCAATGGATCGTCTATCCATGCAACTATCATTGGAATGGGTTTTACTTTAAATTTAAAGACTTTTTGAAGCTCCTCACACCTCTGCTTATGTTTCCTTCCCTCACTTTTCAGTTGAGATACCCTGTATCTACCCTTCCCATATCTTTTACAGTCCACAGAGATAGATCTTCCATATCTCTCCGCAAAAACGTCTATCTCGTATTTTCTCCTCTCATTTTTGAAGACCCATCTGTATCTTATGTCAAATCCGTGCGACTCAAATATCTTCCCGACCATCCCCTCAAAGGCTTGCCAGGTGATCTCATCCTCAGAATCTATTTTAATATTCATAGATTACTTTTACCTTTTATACGTGATCTCCAATGTTTCAACGTCATCTACACCTTTTAAGGCAGATATCAAGCCAAAAATAGTATTTCTGATGATCTTTTTCGCGAATTTGCCTAGTGGTAATGCTTTTTTGTTGATATTTATATTCAATCTGATCTCTGACATCTTTACGCAGTCCTCAAACGCCGCCTCTCCTTCGTATATGCGCTCTGCCATCTTTCTACAGTCAAACCCACACTCAGAACAATCGAGTCGGGGCAATCTTTTATATATCGTCTCAATTTCGATCTCTTTTATAGCATAATCTAAAATTTTTTGTTTATCTCCATCGTATTCCAAAATAACGTTCTTTGCATCTATCTCATCCAGTACCACCTTTCGGTCTCCCTCATTTTTGAATCCCTCAACTAAAATGATATCGGGATGAACAATCTCTTCGATCATATTTGTTATATTGGAAAAATCCAAATGATCTTTCAAGATGAACGCGGTTTCATACTTTGAGGCACCTACGACTATATGGGCGCCCGCGATGGCGTGCCTATACGTATCCGTACCCTCGGTATCTATCGTCGTAAAATTTGGGTCGGCTATATGTTTTATCGTTGCGACCTTATACCCTTTATTCCTCAATGCCTTCGTAATCTCGACGATTAGACTTGTCTTACCCGATTTCGATTTACCTACAAATCCTATGATCACCATGAATTTTCATCTTCGCAAAGATCAATTGTTGAACTTCATATATGTATTCATTCTTCCATATATTTTAATATCTCCTCCAAAACTCCGGTAAGAAGATTATTAAGACGGTGAATATCTCGAGCCTCCCGACCCACATGCAAAATGTCAAGAGCAGCTTGGCGAATGGGTTGAAGAAGGCGTAGTTGTTGAATGGACCGACACGGGCAAATCCCGGACCGACATTTCCAATCGTGGCGGCAACGGAAGAGAGAGATGTGGCGGGATCGTAGCCCATAAAAAAGAAGATGGATACGACTGTGGCAAATAAGATTATATACAGAATAACAAAAGTGAATATTGAATGTAGCATCTCATCAGGAACGACCTTTTTACCATATTTTACCGGCATGACCGCTTCTGGATGTAAAATGCGCCTGAATTCTTTATATATGCTTCTTAAAAGTATATAGACCCTCGCGTTTTTTATTCCACCCGCGGTAGATCCTATACATCCTCCAACGAACATTAAAATGAATAATATTAATCTCGAAGATTGCGTCCAAAAATTATTGCTCGCAAAATTAACCGTAGAAAATCCGGTTGTGGTGGTTATAGATACCACCTGAAAAGACGCAAATCTAAGAGATTCCAAGATATCTCCACGGCTTCTCAGCGTTAGATCGGCCGTGATAATTCCAATCGAGACCAATATTAAAATTAAATAAAGCCTAAACTCTTTATTCCTTCCAAAACCCTTGATATCTCCTTTTAATGTCCTGTAATGCAGAGAAAAATTTGTTCCGGCGAGAAACATGAAGACTATCACGATGAATTCGACGAGAGGATTTTTATAAAAAGAGATACTCTCCGCCCGCGGATGGAAACCGCCTGTGGACATCGTACTGAACGTCGTGCAGATCGCATCGTAGAGGGATACTTTGCATAGAAAGAGCAAAATCACTTCTATGATGGAGAAGATGAGATATATCAGCCATAAAATTCTGGCCGTCTCCATCATCTTTGGTCTGATTCGATCTACGGTTAAAACTGGAGCTTCTGCTTTAAAGAGCCGACCCCCGGTGAATATGGTGGGAAGAACGGCAAGGAATAGGACGATTATCCCCATTCCTCCCAGCCACTGCGTCATGCTCCTCCAAAATAAGAGACCGCGTGAATAGGCCTCTATATCCACTAATATCGTCGATCCGGTCGTGGTGAAGCCGGACATAGACTCGAAGAAGGAATCTATGGGAGGAAGGGAGGAAAAGAGATATGGGAGAGAGCCGAAGATTGCGGCTAAAAGCCATCCGAGAGCCACGATTAGAAGGGCTTCCCTTTCATATATAGCTCTTTCATCCTTCTTCGTTCTGAAAGAAAGGATCAAAATCGAGCCGATTACGATTGAGATCGATATGGGATAAAGAAATTCAAAGATAGCCTCTTTATAGTATATATCGACCAAAAGTGGAAAGAGCATCATAATTCCAATCGAGAAGACGATATAACCCAATGTGTTTATGATCGCTCTATGGTTCATTTTGAGAAACCTCTGGTTTCTTCACTTCCTGTGTACTACCTTTGGTAGGACTGTGATTTAAGTTTTGAGGTTGATCTATTTTATTGCATGAAAAGTCGATGCAGGGTATGAGGTATGGTTTAGCGGTTTCGTCCGGGCTTTGTTAGATCGTAGTCCCATTTTGTAAGGTTCATAAACACCCTAATCTTTCTTATCATTGTGGCATTATTTCAGTGATATTGACGACCATGCCACACGATATTACAATATTGGGAGCAAAATTGGTTGTAAGGACTTTTGGAAAACCGTCCATCTTTGAAGATGATCACAAATCTTCGATCTGTGAACTTAAAAATCGGAGATTTTTAAATGAACTAACTTTCCAACATTCATCGCATAAGCACTAAGCGCCCGTCTTACCCTCTGCGAGGATCATGGTTTTTATTGTGATTCTTGTAACTATTCCCCCAAGCTAAAGTCCTCAAAAATCGAAGATTTTTGGCGTATCAGAAATTTCATAAAGATTTCTGAATACCTGACATATCCCTTCTCCGGTCAGCGGGTCTAAAAAGGAGGCCGAATCCCCGATCAGATATATACGTTTCTCCGTTTGAAATAGTTATAGGCGATATTCATCGGTGCGGCTCTCTTCTTCACATCCTTCAACTCGATCCCTTTATCTTTAAAGAACTTCTCTATCGTTTTTCTGCTTTCCTCTCCTTTCTGACCAAATCTTGGAAAATAACTCGAACTGATGGAGGCGTGATCTCCGTGGGGGAATATCCATGCGTATGTAATATCGATCTTCTCGACGTCATAAAAGATCTCTAAATCCCTAAATTTCTCTTCGACGTCGTAATCGTACCCGATGCCTATATCTGTCTTTAAACCGATCCTCTTCAATAATCTCGAATTTGCACCACAGGCAACGATCAGATTATCGTATTCACATCCGAGATGGGAGAATTACCCCTTATCTCCGTAACGTAAGGATGCAAAAATTATAAATACCGTAAATATTGTAAAATATATCAATGCGTGCAACAAAAAGGATACCCGTTACCTCCGTAACATGGGAGGAGATCTCAGGGCTGAAGAGACCGGGACAGATATCCGATGAGTTACTTCAGGAGATGGTAGAGACGGAAAAGAAAGAGAGGCTCGTTAAAGAGATGGAGAGCATAGAGAAGAACGAAGAGTTTGTGAAACTTGAATAGATGGGAATTTGGTGCTTGTGTACAAATTACTCATCAGCAAGAGGGGTCTGAACTTCCTTGAAAATCTGCCCGAAAAGAATGAAAAGAGTAGTGATGGGTAAATTGAGATTGCTGGCTGAAAGCCCCTACCCCATGCGTGGTGAGGGAGATAAAGAAAAGATCAGGTTCCACGATTATGAGATTTACAGAATACATATAGGGAGAAGCTTTACCGCTTTTTATAGAACCTCTGAGGTGGAAAAAACCGTTAGAACTCTCGATTTAATGACGATCGGTGAGGCACATAAAAGATATGGAAAGCTATAATCTATCTTTTCTGTAGCATCTCAAATTATGGTATCTCCAAACAATTAAAAGAACGTTTAGTGATTTTCCCGTTATAACTTATTTTCCGCACTACATAAAAACGTATCACCCATACTCCATCAATATACCTAACCCAACAACCAAAACATATCCTTCCCCATCACAATCCCATCCAATCTACCAACTTTTATCGCAAACAACCTCTTTTTCCTCCATCTCTTCCAAATCCATCGATAGCCTCCGCTACACCCTAGCAACAATTCTCGATGTACACCCCATGCATCGGAAATCTCAGCCGCTTTAACGCCTCACTCTCCATCCCCTCGCTGAATGAAAAGATTACATTTATACCCTGTTTGGTATCTTTATAGAAGTATGGAGGTTATATTAAATAAGATTTGGAGTAATGCGGAAAGCGAATTAACACGCTTTAATATGTCTTCCTTTCTAAATTTATTCTCAAACATTCTTACGACAAAATTTGAATTCAATCTTGTGATGACCTTTACGCCATTATCCCTTGCTCCTCTTATATTTTTACCAGATTTCAAACCTCCATCTCTTGAGAATATGAGCCAACCCCCCCTTTTTTTATCCCTTTTTTTAATCAGCTCTACAATCTCATCCGGCTTTTATTGTGGTTGATGATCTTGAGATTCTCGATGAAGCTCAAGCCTTTATATCGCCTTGTCGTGAGTAAGAGGTCCTGTAATAACTCATAACTTCTATTAACGTAATTTTTGATCTTTTTTGTGCTTAAAAATCTATCTTTCCTCTCCTCCTTAGATAGGTCGCATCGGTTATGCTCGTATTTGACGTTATGACAAAGAGGAAGTCTTCTAAAGAGAGCTCTCCATTTATGAATAGATTTCCCAACTTATTTACCGCATTGTAGTAGTATGCATTGGAGAAATTCAGAATTCCTCGTTTATTTGCCGCCCTTATCGAAAATATAGGTCCCTTAATTTTTGCGATAACCAATTCAAAAATAGCCGTATATAGTGAGATATCAACCTTTAGTGGATTTAGAAAATCCGATATCCGTTCAATCGCTTCCATGTAAATTCACCTCCTCTTTACCTATGTGAGAGAGACGAATATTTAAAAACTATGTTGGAGAATCAATAGATGGAGTATGTAAAGGTGAGTACTTAAAGGTTTAACTCTCCTATCTTAGCGAACAATTGAATAATTCCCAAACCTTTCATTCATTTCTCTTATCACTATAAGAGAGAGCAATTTATTTATATTATTACACATATGCGTCCCAACGAGATGACGAGCGGCAAACGACGAAGGGTGAGAAGGCGGGTTGGACGCCTGCCAGAAGCATTCTTTTATAAACCCGCCGGCACCACAAAAGATTTAGGGTTGGTAGAATTGACGATAAATGAGTTGGAGGCCATACGGTTGATCGACCTGGAGGGTTTGAATCAAGAAGATGCGGCATATATGATGGGTGTCTCTAGAAGAACCTTCTGGAATGATCTAAAATCTGCAAGACGGAAGGTAGCCGATGCGTTGATGAAAGGAAAGGCGATCGAGATAAAGGGTGGAAGTTATGTCTTTGACGAGGATATCCCAACAAAATTTGATAATATTAAATAGAACTTCATTTGGCATTCATTAGCGGTACATTAAGTGGTTGGGATATACCAATAAAATTTAAATGTTTTGAATGATCATTCCCAAAGGTGCAAAGATTGATGATCTATTGGCAGAACCGCTGGGGTTTACATAATGGAGGTAATTAAAACGTCCCCGATAGTAGAAGTCAAGAATGTAATGGTGGAGTTCGACGGGGTAAAGGCATTGGACAACATAAGTTTCGAACTCAACGAGGGAGAAATACTGGGAGTCGTCGGAGTTAGTGGATCGGGAAAGTCCATTCTTTTGAACGTTTTGAGAGGAAGCCAGGTGCCGACCGCTGGAGAGGTGATCTATAACCTTTCTCACTGTGATAATTGTGGATGGTTGGGTGCTCCGTGTAGGGTAGGTGAGGAGTGTCCGTGTTGCTCTTCAAAGTTAAGATTTAAGACGGTTAATTTCTGGAAAGAACCCAAGGAGAGGAGGTTAATAAGGGAGAGAACCGCCATAATGCTTCAAAGAAGTTTTGCCCTTTACGGAGAGGAGACCGTAATAGAGAACTTGATGAAAAGCTTCGACAAAGGCAATTTTGAGGGAGATAAGGTGAAAGCGGCGGTGAAGCTCTTGGAGAAAGTTAATTTAAGCCACAGAATGTTTCATCTAGCAGGAGATCTTAGTGGGGGGGAAAAACAGCGGGTTGTATTGGTCAGGCAGATAGCAAAAAATCCTTTGATCTTATTTGCGGATGAACCGACCGGAACCTTAGATGAGGAGACCGCGACGATGGTAGATGATCAGCTCCTCGAGTTCAAAAAAGGGGGAAACACACTTGTTGTGACCAGCCATTGGACCGAGACGATAAGAAAACTTGCGGACAGAGCCATCTTTTTGGAGGATGGGAAGGTAAAGAAGGCGGGAGATGCGGAGGAGATAGTCGATGAGTTCTTGGAACTGGTCGGAGCGATAAAGAGGCCAGTGGTAGAGGTAGGCGCCCCGATCGTGAGGATCAAGGGTTTGAAGAAGAAATACTTCTCCATCGAGAGAGGGGTGGTCAAGGCCGTGGACGGGGTTAGTTTTGAGATCAAAGAGGGAGAGGTATTCGGGCTGGTCGGAATCAGTGGGGGTGGAAAGACGACGACGAGCAGGATCCTGGCGGGAATAACGGAGCCTACGGGTGGAGAGGTGGAGGCAAGAGTAGGTGATGAATGGGTAGATATGACCATTCCGGGGGTATATGGCCGAGGAAGAGCCAAGCAGTACATAGGGCTTCTCCATCAGGAATACGATCTATACTCTCATAGGACAGTTTTGGATAACTTAACCGATAGTATAGGCATGAATCTGCCAAAAGAGCTGGCAGAGATTAAAGCTAACTACAGTTTAAAAGGGGCAGGCTTTTCGGAGAAGAAAGGGAATGAAATCATGGAGAAATATCCAGACGAGCTTAGCGTGGGAGAACGACATCGAGTGGCATTGGCTCAGATTTTGATCAGAGAACCGAAGCTGATAATTCTCGATGAGCCAACCGGGACGATGGATCCTGTAACGAGAAGGGATGTTGCAAATAGCATATTGAGTGCAAGGAGCAAGATGGGAACAACTTTTCTAATCGTCAGCCACGACATGGATTTTGTAAAGGATGTCTGTGATAGATCTGCCCTTATGAGATCTGGGAAGGTCGTTTTAGTGGATGAACCCGCGGTCATAATGAACGAGCTTACAGAGACGGAGAGAGAAGAGGTTGAGGGTTAAGATAGATGGGAGAGGGATCGAATTAAAAGACGGCTCTACCGTAAACGACCTCTTCCATACAGCCGCATATAAATATAGCGGCGATCACGTATTTGCCGTGATAAAGGGCGTAAAGAGAGAGGAGATAGAGACGCACGAATACGCTATAAAAACCTCACGGGGCGAAATAAGAATAGAATTAATCACAGATGCGGGAGCGGTTTGGAGTGACTATTATAGCTCTTTTGAAGGATCAAAGGTACATTGGAGTGATAAAGATGTGGTGGCTTTTGGCCCTGTCCCACTCAAAATTCTTCCAGAGCGGAAG
>CABGHG010000002.1 GCA_902158735.1 Candidatus Methanolliviera sp. GoM_oil | reverse complement strand
GCTACGGACTTATTAACTTTTCTCACAAAGAAAAATTTATATAGAACCAATCTCTGATGACTTCTTGATCCATATATTGTGTATGAATGGAGGTGAAGGATGGTAAAATACGAGGAAAAAATAGACCTGTATAGCGACAGGGGAAAGTTGATCGAGGAAGGTGTACCATTGGAGGCAATAAGCCCACTGGTGAACCCGGCGATCAAGAAGATAATAAACCTGACGAAACGAACTGTGGCGATAAATCTTGGCGGGGTTGAGAAGGCTCTGGAAACGGGTAAACTCGGTGGAAAAGTCAACAAGATAAGAAGCAGAACGATGAAGCTCGATGTTGTGGGTAATGCGGAGAAGATCGCGGAAAAAGTGAAGCAGATGGCACAGGTGAAAGAAGGAGATGATACGGTCGTAGAAGTTTTAGGAGACGGCAAATTACTTCTGCTTCAGGTTCCAACGGCGAGGATAGATGCCGGAGGAGAATACGTCGCAGGGATGACGACCGCAGCAGGCGCCACTACACAGGCACTGGTCGAGATATTCAAGATCGATATGTTCGATGCACCTTACGTCAAAGCAGCGCTGTGGGGCTCTTACCCGCATACGATGGCGATGGACGGGGCAAATATAAGTTCCATGCTTAACATACCACAGAACGATGAAGGGCTCGGCTATGCGTTGAGAAATATCGGAGTGAATCACTACGTCGCCATTACGAATAAAAATGCGATGAATGCCGTTGCTTTGGCGTCCATATTTGAAGAGACAGCCATGTTCGAGATGGGAAATTGTATTGGTCCGTTCGAGAGATACCAGTTGTTGGGTTTTGCATATCAAGGTTTAAACGCGAATAATCTGGTATATGACCTGGTAAAAGCAAACGGAAAGACAGGAACCACAGGCTCGGTCGTTCAAGACATTGCCCAGAGGGCCGTCGAGGATGGAGTGGTCCAAGCAGATCAAAAGTCACCAAGCGGCTTTCAGCTCTTTACGACCGATGATGTACCAATGTGGAACGCATATGCGGTTGCAGGTTTGATGGCCGCGGTGATGGTGAACCAAGGAGCTGCAAGGGCTGCACAGGGGGTTTCTTCAACAATGGTCTATTACAATGATCTACTAGAACGAGCGACCGGGTTGCCCGGATGTGACTTCGGTAGGGTAGAAGGCACAGGTGTAGGCATGAGCTTCTTCAGCCACTCGATATACGGTGGCGGTGGTCCAGGAATCTTCAATGGCAATCATATCGTTACGAGGCATGCTGCCGGCTTTGCAATTCCCGCGGTAGCAGCCGCGATGGCACTCGATGCCGGAACTCAGATGTTCTCGCCGGAGTCAACATCAAAGATGATAGGAGACACCTATGGGAGAATTCCAGAGTTCAGAGAGCCACTAAAATACGTTTCAGAAGGAGTCAAGGAGGTAAAAGATAGTTTGTAAGTAGTCGCAAATCGAAGATTTGCGTATGCAACGAAATCTTTGATTTTTGAGCATCTCTATAATCGTTCAAACTCGCTTATGACCAATTCCACTGAGATAACTGGTTCCACAATACAGGTCGAGATAATCCCACAGAGATTACTTGGCGCGGATTCGACCGAACGTATATTGGATACATTGTCAGAGATAGGTGGTGTGACTAGAATAGCCATCCAGGGTCCCAGATTACCATATACTATCCCGTACGGGCCGGCGAAGGGAGTACCTGTAAATAACCCAGATAGGAGGGAGATAACGGTAGGTGGGATTGTCTTCGAGCTTAAAATAAATCTCGGAAGAATATTACTGGAATTGGGAGACAAGGACGCATTTGGCACAATAAAAGAAACTCTCAATGAGATAATGCCCTGCAGGTTTTCGATAAAACGTGGTAAATTCTTTAAAGAAAGAATGACAACCAGTGACTATGCTAAATACGGCGTTATCAAGGATAAGAGGGTTCTTGGTCTTGTGGATCCACGATCCAACGAAATATACGAGTTGGGCTCAAAATGACTCTTCAAAAACCGCTCAAAGTACGTCAAAACCCTTCAGGTTTTGAGCATTTCGGCCGGGAGACAGAAGTGGTGGCGTGCAGAGAAGGGATGGGACTTGGTATCGGCGGAGGAATGGCCCAGCGGGGCACATTTGCGGAGGCACAAAGATCCGACGTGCTTGTCTTGGCGATGTCCCCAGGAAGGCGGCATATAACAAAACCTGTCTGCGACATAACAACGGCGCTCAGAAAGGAGAGAATACAGGTGAGTGTTCTGGTACTCAACTCGGGGGCTGGAACACCTCCAGATGCACCGAGCGCGACCAGAGGTATGGGGCCAAACTTTGGCATCACCGGAAGGGAGGTTCAACAGTTGAGGACGGCTAAGCTGCTAATACTTCATCACGGAAACATAAGAAGCCACGTCGTCTATAAAGTCAGAACGATACTCCGATATGTAGATCTTCCTGCGATGGTGATCTGTCAAGCCCCGGTGGATTTCGAGGATTTCGCAAAGGTTGGTGTCAAGACAAGGTACGTGATGCCTAAAGAAGAAGATATCATGACAGAAGGAACTGTTGCTGGAATTGTCAGTGGGATCATACGTGGCCAGGCGTGTCCAAAAGCGAAGTTGAATGAGATATTTAGTGTAATAAACCCGTTATTGGAAGAGTACAGCATAAGATAAGGAGGTATAAAATGGCAGAATATAAAAAGCAATATTATCCGGGCAAGTCAAAGATAAGCGAAAACAGGAAAAACTTGTTGGATCCCGAATACGAGCTTGAAAAACAGAGAGAAGTATCCGACGAAGATGTGGCTTTGATATTGGGGCATAGAGCCCCCGGCGAGGCGTATAAGAGCGTACATCCTCCGTTAGAGGAGATGCAGGAACCAGATTGTCCGATCAGAGAACTTGTGGAACCGACGGAAGGAGCAAAAGCCGGTGATAGGGTCAGATACACCCAGTTCACAGATTCGATGTACTTCGCCCCAGCCACTCCGTATGTCAGGGCATGGATGATGCATAACAGGTACAGAGGAGTGGATACTGGAACACTATCAGGAAGATGGATCGTGGAAGCGAGGGAGAGAGATGTAGAACAGATGACAAAGGATCTCCTGGAATCTGAGGTATACGAACCTGCGCTATGCAGTATGAGGGGCGCGACCGTTCACGGGCACTCTTTAAGGCTTCTTGAGAACGGTTTGATGTTCGATATGTTGAGAAGAACCGAGCTAGGCGAAGATGGAAATGTATATTACGTAAAAAATCAGATTGGAGAGCCACTCGATAAGAAGATATCAGTTGGAAAGCCCCTAACGGAAGATGAGAGAAAGGAGAAGACGACGATATTTAGAAAAGATGGAATAGGGATAAGATCTGATGAAGAAGTCGTCCAATTTGTACAGCGCATACATAGGTCCAGATCGATGGCGGGGTACCAGCTCAAAATTTAGGAGTGATCTATAATGGCAGGAGTAGAGAAAAGATTTGTGGAAGCCTTGAGCAAGAAATTTGAGGAAGATCCAAAGGGTAAAGTGATGAAGCATGTCGGAATGGGCATCGAGCAGTCCGAAAGGAAGATGGAGTTTAAAAAATGGGGCGACAAGATAACGAAGGAGAGGGGAATATCCGGATACGATCCGATGTTGCATCTCGGTGGTATTCCTCTCGGTCAGCGCGTTTTGATGCCGTACAAACCATCCACGACGGAGACTTACTGCGAGGGAGACGATCTGCACTTTGTGAACAACGCCGCGATGCAGCAGTTCTGGGACGACATAAGGAGAACGACGATCGTCGGTCTGGACACGGCACACAACGTGCTTGAGAGGAGACTGGGTAAGGAAGTTACTCCGGAGACGATCAACGAGTATATGCATATAATAAACCACGCGATGCCCGGAGCCGCCGTTGTTCAGGAGCATATGGTAGAGACACATCCAGGTTTGGTCGATGACTGCTACGTAAAAGTCTTCACCGGAGACGATGAACTCGCCGATGAGATAGAGGATCAATATCTAATCGACATAAATAAGTTGTTCCCCGAGGATCAGGCAAAACAACTGAAAGAGGCGATAGGGAAGAGTTTGTGGCAGGCGGTTCACATACCAACGACCGTAGTTAGAACGTGCGACGGTGGTACAACGAAGAGGTGGTCCGCCATGCAGATCTCTATGGCGATGATAGATGCATACCATCTATGTGCCGGTGAGGCAGCCGTAGCTGACTTTGCTTATGCAGCTAAACATGCAGCAGCGCTTGATATGGCATCCATATTACCGGCAAGGAGGGCTAGAGGACCAAATGAACCTGGAGGTCTCCAGTTTGGTCTTCTGGGCGATATCATACAGGCGAACAGGATACATCCGGATGATCCTGCGAGGGCTTCCCTTGAAGTCGTCGCGGCTGGGGTCATGCTCTACGATCAGATATGGCTCGGGTCATACATGTCTGGTGGTGTCGGATTCACGCAGTACGCAACTGCCGCATACACAGACGACATACTTGACGACTTTACGTACTATGGCGTCGATTACATAAACAAGAAGTACGGAGGGATTGCAGAGGCACCTGCGACGATGGATACCGTGCTTGACGTAGGTACGGAGGTGACGCTGTATGCGCTGGAGCAGTACGATGATTATCCAACGCTTCTTGAGGATCACTTCGGCGGTTCACAGAGAGCGGGTGTAGGCGCGGCAGGCACAGCGATCAGCTGTTCTCTGGCGACTGGACATGCACAGGCAGGCCTTAGCGGATGGTATCTACACATGCTTCTCCACAAGGAGAAACACGGAAGGCTCGGATTCTACGGTTACGACCTGCAGGATCAGTGTGGTTCCACGAACACCTTCTCAATCAGGGGAGATGAGGGCGAGCCGCTCGAGCTGAGGGGGCCAAACTATCCGAACTATGCGATGAATGTGGGCCACCAGGGTGAATATGCGGGGATCTCTGCGGCAGCGCACTATGCCGTGGGAGATGGGTATGTCTTAAACCCACTGGTGAAGGTGGCATTTGCAGATCCATCCCTCAAATTCGACTACTCGAGGGTGAGAGAGGAGTATGCAAAGGGAGCCTTGAGAGAGTTCTCGCCTGCGGGAGAGAGGAGTTTGATAATACCAGCCAAGTAATTCTCTCTCTTTTTTCTTTTTTTATTTTTGTTATCGGAAATATTCAACTCACTTTTTAGGCGATACCATTTCAGTATAGTCGCAAATCGGTAAGAAACTTTTAAATATCTCTTTTACAAAACTACCCTAACCTCTAAAGAGGCAGACACAACGATGAGAAAAAAGCCGCCAAATAACGTGGGTATGATCTATGCGCTCGAAGGAGATAGTCCAAGTTTTCACAAAGATATCAAACACAAGGTTAGCCACGGCTTTAAAGAGTGTAAAAAGTTCTTCTGAAATTTTGAGACAGAGCTTTCTCGTTTTGATGATATGTGCTTTCACGGATATTTTAGCGGGAATCTCGTTAGGAGGGATGAATGAACTGCTTTTGCTTCTACCAGGGCTCATCATAATAATCCCTGGTGCGATTGGGATGCGGGGGAATAATTTTGCTTCGATGGGGTCAAGGCTCGCAACGAAGATGCATAGTGGGGAGATCGATGCATCGGCAATCACAAAAATTCAAAAAACACCTCTAATTATAGACAACATATATGCGTCTTTCGCACAGACGTTTAACATGTCACTTCTGCTTGCAGTTCTCGCCTATCTCATAGGGGGGGCTCTCGGGTTTCAGATGATACCTCTCTCCCATCTGATATTCATCTCCATCATCGGCGGTCTCATATCAGGCGTAATATTGATGGTCTCGACCATATATATCTCCATTAAGAGCTTTAAAAAAGGTTGGGATCCGGACAATATCACGACTCCTCTAATAACGGCATTGGGTGACATAATAACGATCCCTTCCATATTCTTGGCAGCTCTCTTGAGCATACATCTAAAGAATTATAATGCCATCGCCTCGATTATCTTAATTTTGATCGGCATTTTTCTCTTATATTACGGTTTTAGAAGAGAAAATTCAAGAGAGATTCTCGTTCAGACGCTTCCAACGTTCATCGTCTGTGCCGTATTTACAACTACAAGTGGGCTAATCTTGGGGTATAAAATGGATGAGATGGTCATATATACGGCAATATTGATGTTGGTCCCCTCCTTCAATGAAACGGGCGGTAATCTGGGCAGCGTCTTTGCCGCCAGGTTATCATCATCCCTCTATACCGGTATCGAGGAGAAGAAACTTGGCATTCTGCCGAGTTGGGAGACGATAAAAAGTTTTTTTCCGTTTTTCATCCTCTCTCTTTGCATCTTTCCAGCATTGGCACTAATATTAAACTTAGTCTCGATGAAGATGGGTTTCAGCAGTCCCGGATTTTTCAATATCTTTTATCTTTGTATGGTCGGCGGAGCGATGATAACATTCATCTCCCTTTTGATGTCATATCTTTTCACATCCTTTTCATGGAAGATGGGTCTGGATCCTGATAATGTGGTGATACCATTACTCACAAGTGTGATGGACGTAGTAGGAATAAGTTGCCTGATAATCTCGATGAATCTGGTGGGGATATAAAATGAGAAGATAGACGTGGTTAAAACACTTTACGCGATGTCGGGGCAACTAAAGTATTATCTCTATACCAAATTCCTTGGCGATCTCCTTATATCTGTTCCTTATCGTCACCTCGGTAACGCCAACAACATCGGCCACTTCTCTTTGAGTTCGTTTCTCTCCACATACTATGGAGGCTATATAAATTGCAGCGGCGGCCACTCCCGTTGGCCCCTTCCCACTTGTTAACTCTTTTTCCTTGGCGCGCTGTATCGTTTCCAGCGCCTTCGTCTCCACAGCTCCGCTTAACTTTAGTGCAGAACAGAATCTTGAGACATAAGCCGTTGGAGAAATTGGCATAAAGTTTAAAGAGAGCTCTCTGGCGATGAACCGGTAAGTTCTTCCTATCTCTTTTCTACTCACCCTTGCCACGGCGGCTATCTCATTTAAAGTTCTTGGCACACCACACTCCCTGCAGCCGGCATATAGCGCCGCGGTTGCCACTCCCTCGATGCTTCTCCCCCTTATCAAATTCTTCTCAACTGCCCTTCGGTAGGCCAACGCCGATGCTTCCCTCACATCCCTCGGAAGACTGAGCGCCGATGCCATCCTATCCAGCTCGGAGAGGGCAAACGCCAAATTTCTTTCCGTGGCATCATTTACCCGAATTCTCCTCTGCCACTTTCTAAGCCGGTACAGCTGAGCTTTGTCTTGCGATGAGATCGCCTTGCCATAGGAATCCTTATCTATCCAATCTATCATGGTAGAAAGACCCTTATCATGAATCGTGTATGTCGCCGGAGGCCCCGTTCTACTCCGCCCCATACGTTGATCATGATCAAACGCCCTCCACTCTGGGCCCGGATCAATTATATTATCATCTAATACAAAACCACAATCTTCACAGACCAACTCTGCCCTTTTATAATCCTGAATAAGCTTTCTACTTCCACATAGAGGGCATTCAACAACGATCTCCTCTAACCTCTCTTCCTTCTTCTCTTTCTCTCTCTTTTTTTTGATCCTTTCTTTAGCCCCATCTACCTCTACATCTCTTACCTTCTCTGTTTCTTTCAATTTACCCTCTCTAATAACATTAGATTTATATAACAAATGGTATTTCTACTATTTATAGTTTTTGGTCAACCCCCTCCGGTCGATCTTCAGAGATCCATCCGTTAGTTATATTTATATTGATCATGAGATCGTGTGAGTATCGTCCGTGAGAAATTAAAAAGCTTTTGGAGAGCATTATGAAGATCAAGATGAACCTCGAATTGAAGGATGAGCCGGGAACACTCGCTCGGGCCATCGTGCCCATCAGCGCATGTGGCATAAATATAGTTTATATCATTCATGATAGAGAAAAGAAGCAGGCAAATGGAAGCATCACTGTTCAAATCACCGTGGAAGCAGAAGAAGAGCAGATTAAAAAGATGAGGCATTCATTGGAAAAGAATAAAATAAGGATATTGAGTATCGGTGAAGAGAGGCTCATAGAGGAGCTGACGTTTATCATGATCGGTCATATAGTGGATACCGATATTAAGGATACGATAGGTCGGATAGACGAGACCGGTTACGCAGAGATCGTGGATCTGGAGCTCAAGATGCCTCAGAAAAAAAAGGAGAGTTCTGCAAGGGTTACGATAAAAGCCGTCGGAAAAGAAGAGGTGAAGAGATGTATGAAGATCATTGAAAGAATGGCTTTTAAGAAGAGTATCACCATCGTCTATCCCGTGGAGTTATAGGATGAAAACGGCTAAAATATCAATAGTTGGATTCGGCTCGATAGGGGCGGGATTGGCAACCGAAATAGCGAAAAAAAAAGATTTTTTGAAGATAAAAGGATATGATTTGAAGGTGGTCACCATCGTAGATGTAGATGGGGCGGAGATAGATGAAGATGGCCTAAACATCAAGAGTATTATTGAAAAGAAAGAAAGAGGAGAGGATTTTTCTTACGACAAGAGTGCATTAGATCTAATAGGAGAGATAGATCAGGATATCCTGGTTGAATGCACCCCATCAAATATAAGGAACGGAAATCCGGGTTTGAATCATATCTTGACCTCTCTTAAAAATAGAGTAAATGTTGTAACCTCAAATAAAGGTCCACTCGTGGTTGCCTATAAAAGGATCATGGAAACGGCGAAAAAAAATAATGTATCCATCGGGTATGAGGCAACAGTTGGAGGGGCAATACCCCTCATCAATCTGGTCAAGGGTAATCTTCGAGCGGATGAGATCGTGGCGATAAAAGGTATCTTGAACGGGACATGCAATTATATCCTGACAAAGATGCATGCGGAGAAGCGAGATTACGAAGAGATATTGCTGGAGGCAAAGGAGCTTGGAATAGCGGAAACCGACGCCAGCTACGATGTCGAAGGGATTGATACCGCGTCAAAATTGGTAATATTGGCAAATTCTCTGATGGGCATGGACGTAAAATATGAAGATGTGGAAGTTGAAGGAGTCACAAGAATAACACCAGAATCACTCGATCTTGCAGATGAGCTCGGCTGTACGATAAAATTGATTGGAGAGGTCGAGAGAGAAGGGAAAAGATTAAAGGTATCTCCAAAATTGGTGCCGTATGACCACCCCCTATCCGTTGGCGGCACACTAAATATTGTTTTGATAAAGACGGATGTTGCGGGAGAGGTAACAATATCGGGAAAAGGGGCAGGTCCTAAGGAGACCTCCAGCGCTCTTTTAAGTGATATTCTAAATATAGTCGATGAGAGATGCTAAATTATTAAAATAGATCTCTCTATTTTTGGGTGACCCTAACTTCACAGAAACAACAGAACAAAAAAACCCTAAATTTATTATAGGGGAGCACAAACAATTACTGCGGTGGACTAGCCCGGATGGTTCGGCGTCATCTGCAACCCGAAATCGCCGATATGCGGGGGGCGAAGCCTGAGGAAGTTTTTTTCGTTGCCGGGAGGCTATGGAGGGTTTTCGTAGAAACCTTGTCCTGTGGGGTCGCCGGTGATACGTGGCATGCCGGAGGGCCTGTCTCGTATCTTTGTTGTGCACACCGGTTTAGGCCCGGAAGGGAGCAGACTCACCACAAACGCACGACGCTCATGGGGTGGCAGGGCGGAGGGGGTCTTTCAAAAGTGCTCGGTATACGAAATTCCAACCGAGGGTGCGTCCACCTCATCATATGCACAATTGGGATGTGTTAAACCTTTAAAAACTGCTAAAATATCCAAAAATATTCAAAAAAAAAAATAAAAAATCACGTTCTTTCAACTGCCAACTTGATGTCTTCAGCCTTTACCGTCTTTCTACCCGCATGTTTGGCCAATTTTACAGCTTCTACAGCCATTTTAGTTCCTATTTCTTCAAGAACCTCTGCCAATGCCATTCTTGCGTCGTCACTAACCCTCTCAGCTCCGGCATTTCTAATGATCCTATCAACCGGTGCAATTGGAAGTTCAACCATTTTTTTCTCACCTCCCTACGATTAAATGGAAGTTAAACTTCAATATCCAGTTTTAGACTTCCACCATATCCTAATTTTAAAATAAACCTATATAAACTTTTTGTTAAAAAGGAGCTCGCTATGCCCACACATTATCCATATTGATGCTGAGGTGGGAGGAGTAACTCAAACATTGTTCGTCAAACAGAGATGGCGAGAGGGACAACTTTTTATCCGATATATACCATATGGTTATGCGATTTATAGATGGCCGATAAAATATTCGTTTTGGATACCTCTGTCTTCATACTCGGGTACGATGTTGGGGGCATGAAGGCAGTGACGGTGCCTGAAGTGGTTGATGAGCTTTTGGGTAAAAAGAAAGTGTTTTTGGATATAGCAGTCAAAAAAGGGTTGAGGATAGAAGAAAGTAGGAAAGAATCAATTAAAAGAGTAAAAAAAATTGCAAAAGAGACGGGGGACATCGAAAAACTCTCATCCACCGATATCTCTCTCTTGGCAAAGGCGATCGATTGCGGGGAAGATGCCATCGTCCTCTCGGATGATTATGCGATCCAGAATGTCTGTTCAAAATTTGGGATGCAATTTGAGGGGATTCAACAGGGGGAGATAAAGAGGGATATAACATGGAAGAAGAGATGTGTAGGATGCAAAAGGATATATGAGAAAGGGGATATATGCCCCATCTGCGGATCTAAACTTAAAATTAAGGTGGTGAAGAAGGGTGAAAGGCATAAATGATCTAATCAAAAAAGCCCTCGAGATGAGGGGGCAGGGACTCAATACGGGAGAGATTGCAGAAGACCTCAACGTTTCGATGGAAACAGCAACATGGCTTCTCACAAGACCAAAACCAGAAGAGGGTAGAAAACCCAGGGATATATATATAGATTGGTCAAGCATAGGAAGAAGCTCTCAGAGAATTAAATTCATATCTTGGGCATTGGCGGATCTCTGCTTGGAAACTTTGGAGGAGAGGGATCAAGAAGTGGATGTCGTATTGGGTGTGGCCACGAACGGGATACCTATCGGTTCCCTCGTGGCAGACGAGCTGGGTGCTAAATTTGGTATAATACATCCAAAAAAGGATATAAAAGATGGGGAAAACGTTAGAAGTTTCTTGAGCAGTAATTTTTCAGACGTGGATGGGAAGAAGTGCATTGTAATAGACGATATAATTACAACAGGAAAAACCGCAAAAGGAACGATAGAACTTCTAAAGGATAATGGGGCAGAAGTCATAGCAATAGCTGTTATTATAGACAAAAAGGGGCTCGAAGTGATAGATGACGTTCCAATAAAATCGTTGATACAGGTTGAGAGGATATAAAAGAAGAGTTGCACTCTTTCATCTTGTGCTCAAAACTCGAAGGTTTTTGATCACGGCGAAGACGTTGCGCGAAGTTACGGGTTGGATACCGTATTGGCGAAGAGGAAAGAAGAATTAAGCATGATTTTACATTTTGGGATATTTGTAAAACGATTCGAGTGTAGTTAAAGGAAACCACAAAAATAAAAAACCGAGGAGAAAGGGAAAAAGAGGGGTGCAAAGATTTTCTTTTTGAAATTTGGATTATTAGAAGAGAAATATTGAATTTCTTAATATGAGCTCTCCTTCCTTATTTTTTTATTTAGAGCAATGAGATCGTATATCGTTATTGACATTAGCATCATAAAGAGCAAAAATTGCTGAAGACTGGAATGATAGAGGATTAACCTTATACAAGTTAGGTGAACACAGAGAGGTTATAAGATACTATAATAAAGCCATTGAGATCGACCATAATTATGCAGAAGTATGGAATAATAAAGGAATTGCCCTAAAAAGATCGGAGAGAGAGGTGAGCGTAAAGACCAAAGAATTGTTGTAAAACTAAATTTATCAGTATTTTTACAAATTACTTTTGTAAAGCATTGCGTAAGACAATAACTTAACAAATTCCCTAAGCTTCCTGGAAATCGCCCTAGAAATTAGCGAAATGCTCTCAGATAAACTCAAAGGAATCAATTATCTGATTTACTATATCGATAAATTCGTCATAACCATCAATTGTTCCACCAAAAATAATTCCATATCCTTTATTTCCTTTCATGGTGTATAATTCCATCTCCTTAAACTTTATTCCATGGAGATTACGAGTACATACTATTCTTTGCGCAGGCATACCACCCAAAGATGCATTACTTACTTCTTCCACTTTATAATGCATTTTAGGTAAGACATCAAGCCTATAATTTATCAATTTTTCTAATTCTACATTCTTCGTGAAATCATAGACCTGTACTGAGCAAGCTATAATGTTTTCTTTAACACGTAGTGATTTTAAGCCTTTTGGAGCTGGAGATAAGTCAAGCGCAAGAATAAGACCTTGATATTCTTCTAAATTGGAGAAAGTCATCTTTTTTGGCATCAAACTACTCGTGTTGACTATCTTCCAATTGGAGGGATATTTCATTTTAAAGTCGAGAGTCTTATTTTCATAGGTTAGAAAATCCTCTGGCTTTTCTTGGATCACAGAAACCCCATCGTTTTCTTCGTAAGTAGCCAAAAAGGATCGGGCTGCCACAGTCGGTTCAGATACAAGGAGAAGCAATAGAACGAGAGAAACCAAGACTAACTTTCTTATCCTCCCCTCAAAAACTTCGGTACTCATCTGTATAATTTCTTCTCATTCTATTAAGTTATAAATCTTTCTCTAATATTTCCATATTTTCCACTAAATTAATATTCATTTCATTAACTCATTTTACAATCTCCATCTTTTGTAAAATTTGGAATGTGAAGAGTGCTATTCTGCCGTTCTTCGGAGGGAGTTCTCTCTCATAATTTTACGGTTTTATCCTATATGAGAAGTAAAAAAGGCACTTTTCGGATCTATAGATTGGACCATAAAAATCTTCGATTTTAGCATGGCAGTTCCAGGATAAGCGGCAGATTCATACTCCCACTTCTCAGTAGCCCCTTCCACTGTTTGATCTTTGACTGCCGAGAGAAAGAATTAAAAAGAGATATATATCAGTAATCACAGTCCTACCGAAGGTAGGACATGGGAGTGAAGAACCGCTAGGTTTTCAAAGTGAGCATTCAAGAGATTGAGAAGAGGTGGCAGAAGAGATGGTTTGAAGAAAGGATCTTCGAGGCGGAGCCAGGCGATAAAGAAAAATTTTTCATCACCGTCCCCTATCCTTACCTAAACGGAAATCTTCACGTCGGGCATACAAGGACATTCGTCATAGGAGATGTTCTGGCACGATATCATAGAATGATAGGATATAATGTGCTCTTCCCGATGGCTTTTCACGTTACGGGGACTCCGCTCGTTGGCCTCTCTGAGTTGATAAGAAATAGGGACGAAAGAACGATAAAGGTCTATAATGAGCTGCATAAAATTCCAAAAGATATATTGTTCGATCTAAATACGCCAGAAAAGCTTGTAAATTATTTTAAAGGGGAATCTGAAATAGCATTATCAGATATGGGTTGTTCTATCGATTGGAGGAGAAAATTTACCACGATGGATCCTCCGTATAAAAAATTCATCAGATGGCAGTTTGGAAAACTTAAAAGTAAAGGATTGATCGCAAGAGGTTCGCATCCCGTAAGGTGGTGCCCAAACTGTAAGAATCCCGTCGAAGATCACGATCTATTGAGGGGGGAGGGGGCAAATATCATCGATTATACGCTGATAAAGTTCTCTCTTGATGGATATATCCTCCCCTGCGCTACATTGAGACCTGAGACCGTATTCGGCGTGACGAACTTATGGGTAAATCCAGGGGTTACCTATCTGATCGCAAAGATAGGTGAGGAAGAGTGGGTAATTGGAGAAAGAGCTTTTGAGAAGCTCTCCCATACAGATAAACATCCCGAAAAGATTGGAGAGATCGAAGGGAGGGAGTTGATCGGAAGGTATGCAAGAAATTCGATGAATGAAGAAGAGGTGATAGTATTACCGGCAACGTTCGTAGATCCGAACGAGGGGAGTGGGATCGTGATGAGCGTTCCGGCTCATGCTCCTTATGATTATCTGGCGTTAAGAGATTTAAAAGATGGAAGAGGTGATTATGATCTCCCAAAAGAGATCTCGGATTTAATTTTAAAGATAGAACCTATAAAGCTTATAGATCTCCCGAGGTATGGCAATTTCCCTGCGCTAACCGTTATAGATGAATTAAAAGTAAAGGATCAAATGGATCCGAAAGCGGAGAAAGCGACGAAGATCGTTTATAAGAGGGAATTTCACGATGGAATCCTGAATGAGGTCACCGGAAGATACGAGGGATACAAGGTATCTGAGGTCAAAGAGATCATAGCGAAGGAGATGCTGAAAGAGGGTAAGGCAGATATCTTTCATGAGCTGAGCGAACCTGTGACCTGCAGATGCGGAACCGAGTGCGTCGTAAAACTCGTTGAAGACCAGTGGTTCCTCACTTATTCCAAAAAAGAATGGAAAGATAAAGTTCTGGATTGTCTAAGTTCTATGAAGATCATTCCAGCGGAGTACAGGAAAGAATTTGAAAATAAAGTTGATTGGCTCAAAGATAAAGCGTGTGCAAGGAGGAGGGGACTTGGAACGAGGCTTCCCTGGGACAAGGACTGGTTGATCGAATCCCTTGCAGACTCGACAATATATATGGCTTATTATATTCTATCTAAGTACATACATGAAGGCAGGATAAAAGAAGAAGAATTGGACGATCAGTTCTTCGATTATGTCCTTTTAGGAATAGGAGAACAAAAGAACGATCTTCATAAAGAGATCAGAGATGAGTTCGAATATTGGTATCCGGTCGATTTGAGGTCTTCTGGAAAGGATCTGGTCCCAAATCATCTTCTCTTCTTCCTCTTCCACCACGTCGCGATATTCCCCCGGAGATATTGGCCAAGGGCGATCGCCGTCAATGGATTTGTCTCATTGGAAGGGGAGAAGATGAGCAAGTCAAAAGGTCCCTTATTCACGATGAGGGAGGCGATAGATGAATACGGGGCTGATGTTACGAGATTCTACATATTGGGAAATTCTGAACACATTCAAGATGCAGATTGGCGATCTTCAAGGGTAAAAGATGCAAAGAGGGCACTTGAAAGGTTCTATGTGCTGGCAGAGGATATAATTCAACGATCAAAAGGTTCTCGTGAGAATCAAAAAGATCTATCCAAACAGGATAGGTGGATACTCCACAGAATACAGATGAGGATAAAGGAAGTTAGAGAAGCGATGGAGAATATTCAAACGAGAAGAGCGCTTCAAAATGCTTTTTACTTAATTTTAAACGATATAAAATGGTATAGAAAGAGAGGAGAGAATCCAAAGGTTCTTTTGGATGTTTTAGATCTGTGGGTGAGACTTCTCACGCCCTTTATCCCCCACATCTGCGAGGAGATATGGTCCCGTATGAACGGAGGTCCTCAAAATTTCGTCTCTCTCGCAAGATATCCAGAGGTGGATGAGGGAAAGATAGACTATTCGATAGAGATCGAGGAAGACCTTCTTCGAGATACGATAGAGGATATAAGGGAGATACTGGCGGTCACGAAGATCGAGCCAAAGAAGATCGTGATCTATACAGTGCCAGAATGGAAGAGGGAGATCTATGAGACGGCGCTGAAATTGAAGGTGAAAGGAGCGCTTGACATGGGCTCACTCATGAGAACGGTGATTAAAGATCATGCGAATACCAGGCAGATATCGAGCTTTGCCAAGAAGATGGTGAGAAAGGTCGGGTTGATGGGGCAAGATGAAGTGAAGATACTGGCAAACTCTCCGGTAGACGAATTTGAGACGATGAAGAAAGTCGAAGATTTCATCTCCGAGGAGTTTGGGTGCAAAGTCAGCGTATTCGATGCAGAATTTTCAAAATACGATCCGAAGAATAAGAGTGATGCGGCGATGCCGCTAAGACCAGCGATATATGTGGGATAATTTTTTAGTGAGCAGATCTACTTCTAATCTTAACAGTCATTTTACGCCTTTATCTGTAAAGTTCGACCCCAAATCCGGTCCCAAATTTTGCATATTCTCGTATTCATCTCTTTCTTCTTCTGAGAGCTTTCGGTATTATATTCTTTTCTTCCGCTTCTCTCTCAAGCTCATCTCTGAAATCTGGATGGGCGATCGAGATCAGTAATTTTGCTCTCTCTCCACAACTTCTCCCTTTTAAATTCACTACGCCATACTCGGTTGCGACGTACGACGTGATGCTTCTTGGTACGGTGACGGCGTCGCCGTATTTCAAACACGGGACGATCCTTGATTCCATCTTGCCATCCTTAGTTTTATACGTCGAGTGGAGGCAGGTGAATGCCTTCCCGCCCTTTGACATATATGCTCCAAGCGTAAAATCGAGTTGCCCTCCCGTTCCGCTGATGTGGCGATACCCGGCGGTCTCCGAACAGACTTGTCCTGTGAGGTCCACCACTATCGCGCTGTTTATCGCCACCTGCTTCTCATTCTGGGAGATGATATAGGGGTCGTTCGTGTAATCGACGGGAAATCCGGCGAGAGATATGTTGTGATCCATAAAGTCATACATTCTCCTCGAGCCTGCGGCGAAACAATGGACTGCTTTTCCTGGATTTAGGCTCTTTTTCTTTCCGGTGACCACGCCCTCCTCGATGAGATCGGCCATACTATCCGTGAACATCTCCGTGTGTATCCCAAGATCCTTCTTCCCATGTTCTATGAGCAGTTGACCGATGATATTTGGCATGCCGCCAATTCCGAGTTGTATCGTCGATCCGTTCTCGATGAGAGGCGCCACGTTCTCGGCTATTTTTTTATCAACATCCGTTGCATCAGGATTTCCAAGCTCAGGTATCTCATACTTCTCGTTCTCGACGATAAAATCTACATCCGATATGTGTATGGATTCATCATAACCACCCGGAACCCATGGCATCAATCTATTCACCTCCACAACTACTGTCTTTGCAACATCGCAGATCGCTTTTTGCGCCGCCAATCCGACGCCAAAATTAAAATATCCACCTCTATCCATCGGAGTTACTTCCATAAAAGCTATATCTACCTCATCTTTCAAGAATTCTCGATACACCCTCGGTTCGTCGTGGAAGTTGAAAGGTATGTGGGAGAGACACCCCATATCGTAGTATCTTCTCTCTCGTTTCATAATGAAGAAGTCGTTGAAGATGAAGTGTTTCTGCTCTGGATCTGCCTTGACCGTTTGAGGCTCTAGATGGAACCCGGTGGTTCTGATCTTGACATCCTCTAATTCATCTGCTCTCTCTGCTATTTCCTCTTCCATGAGGTATGCAATACCCATAAAAAAGCCAAGATCGATCCACATCCCAGATTTAACAAGTTTGGCCGCATCTTCGGTTGCTGTAAGCTTCTGAGCGTATTCCCCCTCATACTGCATATTTCACTGGAAATTCCAATGTCATATATAACACTATCGATCATTTTTTAAATGATTCCAAGACTCCTATCCGTCTTATTCATCGATTCTTCTGCATCTTCCTCTCCCATCATCGACCTGATCGCATCGATATTCTCCGGAATCACATCGCTCTCCTGGTGAATCGCCTGGTAATAATATAATGTATTCTCCTTTATGCTTATCCCATCTCTCCAGATGGCTATCTCGTACAAATCTCCCCTCTTTCTGCCAATATCTCTCGCATACTCCATTATCTCTGCCGTGGATCTTATTCCATCTGCACCATCGAGTAAAATGACTCTCCTCGCATTCTCCAGCGTATCTATCACCTCATCCACGCATACATCGTTTTCCATCTCAACTGTTAGACAGTGTAAGTGCATGATCGTCGTTGGAACCTTCACTGCCATCGTGGATATCTTTATGTGAGGTAGAACTGTCTGAACGTCCGGCCCGTGATGGGATGGGATTTTCAAAACAGGTTCTATCGCATTTATCGGGCCTTTTTTTGAGTCTCCCGGATCTGTAGCCCGCCTTATCATCGTAGCTTTAACCTCTTTTATCTTTGCAAGCTCATCGATCGCGTTGAGCGTTCTGCACAATCCCGTCGTGTTGCAAGATACGACCCGGACAAAATCTCTCTTCAATGCCTCTCTGTAATTGGACTGCGCGTTGAATGAGCATTTTGTAAGATCATGCGCTTCTCCACCCTCAAATATTGCCTTTACGCCATATTTCTCGTACAATGCCTTATTCTTTGCACCGACACCCGCTGGGGAACAATCCACTATAATATCCACTCTCTCTAATAGATCTTCGATATCTCCACTAACATCGATCCCGCTCTTCTCGAATTTATCGAGGTGCTCTGGGAGAGCAATGTATAGGCCATATCTTTCGGCAGCCATCTTTGAGACAAAATTAGGCCTCGTCTTTGTGACGCCAACGATCTTCATATCATCTTGAACTGACACGGCATCTGCGACCCTCTTTCCTATCGTTCCATATCCGTTTATACCTACTCTAATCATTTTAAGCACCGCGTTGTCAAAATGGTTTTATACTTATCAACCTTTCCACCGTTGGAAGAAAAAAAATTTATTAAAGAGAGGAGTTAAAGAAGTGGTGGCGGTAGATGACTTTCGAGGTTAGGTTCGGAGAAGAAGGATCTGTTGAGGAGATAAAGACCGTCGAAATTGTAAGGTGGTCCTGTGGCGAAAGAAGGAGGAGGATTGATCAGGTCGCCCGTGAATCAGAAGCGATCATAAGGCTCAATGGAATCGATTATAATCAAATCTTCTGCTTGTCATCTCATTTAAAAGAGATGACGATAGGGAATTTAATTTCGGAAGGATTTGATGTTTCTCATCTCACGAATATTAAAATTGAGAGGAAAAACGTCTTTTTAATAGATATAACGATGAATGATGTGGAGAAGATAAAACCGAAGAAGATCGGTTCGAAGATGAGAATAACCGTAAGAGATGTTCTTAAATTTGCAGAAGAACTCGATAAAAATAGTTTTTTGTTCAAGAAAACGGGTGGAACACACGTCGTTGGCGTATGTAACGGTGATGATTCGATATTTGTTGAAGATATAAGCAGGCATTGTGCAATCGATAAGATCATCGGCATCTGTGCACGGGATAAGATCGATCCATCTCAAAATGTATTGGTTGCTTCCTGCAGAGAGACCGCATCAACGATGAAAAAAGTGATCAACGGCCGATTCCCAATCGTTATAGGCCTTTCAGCACCGACGGATTTGGCAATAAAATTTGCAGATGAATTCGACGTAACGTTGATTGGATTTGCATCCCCCGAGCGATTTAATATATATACACATGCGTGGAGAGTCTTGTGATCGCATTATAACAGATCTTTATCTATACTTCCACTTCTGTATCCTTCAAGGTCGAGCGTCACATATTTAAAACCGATCTGCTTCAACTCTTTTGCGATCTCTTTCTTGACGTGAAAAAACGCATCAAAATCATCTTTTAATATCTCTATCCTTGCGATTCTTTCATGAATTCTTACCCGTACAACCTCGAATCCCTCCTCTTTTAAGAACTCCTCCGCTTCTTCGATCATGCGGAGTTTCTCTCGCGTGATCTCTTCTCCATAAGGTATCCTTGATACCAGGCATGCCGAGGACGGCTTATCCCAAAATGGTATTCCGATATCCTTAGATATGCGGCGAATGTCCGCTTTTTCAATTTTAAGATCGACGAATGGGTGCCATATACCCTCCTCATCGGATGCCTTTATTCCAGGACGGTATTCGCTAAGATCTGAGAGATTGAGGCCGTCTGCTACGCGTTTTATCCCTCTTTCTGCTGCTATATTTCTTAGAATTTCGGATGATGCTTTTTTACATAGATAACATCTATTGAATGGATTTTTGATGAAATCCTTATCTTTCAGGATCGAAAATTTTACAATATCATATCCTACATGGAGGTCTTTCACAAAACTTTCTGCATCTTTTATCTCGCTTCTTGGTACCGTCTTCGCATCAAGGATGACACAAAAAGCACCTTTTCCGAGCACGTCTCTTGCCACTTTCAAGAGAAGGGCGCTGTCAATGCCTCCAGAGAAGGCGATTAAAATATTTTTCTCTTTTGAGATCTTCTCTTTTAGCGCTTCGAGTTTATTTAAGTGATCCATTCTATTGTTCCTCTTCTTCGATGATGCGTAATAATCCCTATGGTCTTCCAACAGATCGATCGATCAGCGAATCTAAATCGATTCTTTCTTCCTCTCTTAGCATCTCTTTCAATTTTGCAGCGGTCGCAGGTTTCTTTGGAACTATCGTGCAACTCAAACTTGGCAAGATTGAAAGGTCATACGTGCCGATCCTTCTTGCAATATCCATAATCTCGATCTTATCCATGCCTATCAGCGGTCTTATCACCGGCATATCTATTGCTTGATCTATCACAGAGATATTTTGCAATGTCTGAGACGCGACCTGTCCGAGAGATTCTCCCGTGAGTATTCCATCGGCTCCCTCTTCCCAAGCGATCTTCTCCGCAATTCTAAGCATCATTCTTCTACAGAAGATACATTGAAGCTTTCTTCTGCATTTATTTTTGAATGCAGCCAAATTTTTCCCGTTTGGCACTATATATGTCTTTATATCTCTATTAAATGAATTTTCTAGGTGTTTCACTATCTTTAAAGATTTTTTAAGTTCTCTCTCATCTGTGAATGGGCAATTATCGAGATGAAGTGCGATCACCTCCACACCTCTCTTCATCATAAGATATGTTGCAACAGGCGAGTCTATGCCACCTGATATTAAAGATACGAGCTTTATTCTCGTATCAAATACTCTCTTTCCATTAGATTTGGAAATCCCTATCTTCTCCGCGATCTTTTCTACTTCAAGGCCATCAAAGCCGATCAGTGGCTGATATACCGGTATCGAAGAACTAAATATTCTGAGATTTGATCCGCACACGATTCCAAGAGCCCCACACTCCCTTGCGAGATCCTCTATATTATCATCTCTCTCAAGAACCCTCAACCGGATATCTGGTTGAAAATCCTTCAAAATTTCCACGGCACCTTTAGCCTTCTCAGAATCTTCGTCATAACAGAACGGTATAATCTCGCATCCTCTTTTCATCATCATCCAGCAGGAGATCACGGAAGTTATTTCTCTATATTCTCTATATTCCCCGGATAAAAGACCTATCAGTTTCCCCTCAACCCCCGGGGGCAATCCTCTCATTCCCTCTATTATCTCATCAAATATATAACAGTCTTTCTCCCTAATCTCGATAAATATCTCTTTCTCAGGCTTACTCAGATCAACGGATAGATCTGGAAATCTCCCCAGGACCTCTGCCCCTAAATATCTCGCGACATCTTGAGAGGTAAAATCGTGTTCTCCAACCCGATTAACCCTCAAAGCGAATGTTCTCTCTCCTTTTAGAGATCTTTCGGTGAATTTTATAAGGGATTCGCTCAGTTCATTGAGCCCACATCGTTTGCAGAGGGAGAAGGCGTGTATTCCCGGTATCTTTTTTAACTCAGAAGAGATATCTCTCTCGGTGTTAATCCACAATCTTCCCCTCTCCTTACTGATCTTACAACCCGCTATGCGTCTCCTTATACTTTCTATCAATGTGTTTTCCCATCTTCTTCTCACGTACTCAGATTTTAACGTGAGTTCGCCGTACCGTATCAAGTATAGTATATTCTCACTTCCTCCAACATTGTGACCCTTTCGAGGGCGTAATCATCTATCTTCCCATATTTTGTAGGAAATTGTCCCGCTGCACGGGTGGAGATGTTACCTTCCAGAGCAGAGCAATAAATAGATTGTGGGCTTGTGTTCCATTGCATATCCTTATTTATAGACAATGAAAACCACTATGTAGTATTTTCGCATGTTTCATGGTCACAATTAATAAATTTTGTATTTTACAAAGCGGAAGAAGCTGGTAGAAGAGTTGAATTTGTTAATCCAATGAATACAAGTCAGGAATGTTCAAATTGTGGTGAGATCGTCAAGAAACCTTTAAGTCAAAGGATAGAGATCAAAACGCCGCAATAAACATTCTAAAAAAAAGGTTTGAAAAATTTAAATATAGGGTAGGAACTGTCCGAATTTAAGCCTAAAGATTTCTCAAATCGGAGATTCGTGTCCTAAAAACAAAAAGACATAAGGTGATAAAATGGAGATTAAAGAGATCGAAGATGATGTTTGGGAGATTCCTTTGGGTTATGTGGAAGGGATGAAGGTTCCCGGAAGGATCTATGCCTCTCAAAAACTCTTCAATAACCTCGAAAAAGACGCAATTAAGCAAGCGGCAAACGTAGCAACTCTTCCAGGCATTCAAAGATATTCTATCGCGATGCCGGAGGCACATGTGGGATATGGATTTCCAATTGGTGGTGTTGCCGGAATAGACGCCGAAGAAGGTGTCATCTCTCCGGGGGGTGTGGGCTTTGATATTAACTGTGGAGTAAGATTATTGAGCACGCATATCTCTGCAGATGAGATAAGACCGAAGCTTGGTGCACTTTTAGATGAGATATATCGAGAAGTTCCCTCGGGTGTGGGTTCTAAGGGAAAACTGAGGTTAAATGAGAAAAACTTAAAAGAAGTCTTTCAAGGAGGCGCGAGGTGGGCAGTAGAGAATGGATATGGGTTCAAAGAAGATTTAGATCATTGCGAGGAGAACGGGTTCATGAAAGACGCAGACCCGAGCAAAGTCAGTAAAAAATCATATAAAAGGGGAATGCCACAGTTAGGCACTCTTGGGAGTGGCAATCATTTCTTAGAGATAGGATACGTCGAAGAAGTTTTCGATCAAAGATCAGCAGAGATATTTGGCTTAGAGAAGGGTGAGGTAAGCGTGCTGATCCACACGGGTTCGAGGGGTGCCGGTCACCAGATATGCACGGATAGCTTGCAGATATTGGAAGGGTCCTCGAAGAAGTATGGGATAAATGTACCGGACAGACAGCTAGCTTGTGCCCCTGTCGGGACAGAAGAGGCAGAAAATTATTATGGGGCGATGTGCACGGCAGCGAACTACGCATGGGCAAATAGGCAGATAATAACACATTGGATTAGAGTGGCGTTTAAAAAGATCTTAAAAGTTGAAGAAGAGGATTTAAAGCTCGTCTATGACGTGGCACACAACATAGCAAAGGTCGAAGAACACGAGGTCGAGGGAAAGAGGAAAAAACTTTACGTTCACCGAAAAGGGGCTACGAGGGCATTTCCACCCGGGAGCAAATATATACCGATGGAATACCGGGGGGTTGGACAGCCTGTCTTTATCCCTGGAAGCATGGGCACATATTCTTATGTTCTCAAGGGGACCGAGATAGCTATGAAGGAGACGTTCGGAACAACGTGCCACGGCGCCGGAAGGGTGATGGCCAGGGGTAGGGCAAAGAGGACGTACACCGGAAGAGCGGTTAGAGAGGAGCTGAAGAAGATGGGGATAACCGTGAGGGTGGCAAAAGATTCACTCCTTGCAGAAGAGGCGCCGCAGGTCTATAAATCGAGTGATGACATCGTCGAAGTCGTCGATAGGGTTGGTATATCCAAGAAGGTGGCAAGACTTAAACCCCTCGGAGTGGTGAAAGGATAATTGCAAATCTTCGATTTGCAACTAAAACCAGAGGTTTCTCGATGGAATTAGCGACTACGCTTAAGAAGATTGCAAACGAGATTAACTTGAGCGATTTCATAAAACTCAGAGCTTATTTAGAGAAGGAAGGAAGATACCTCCCGGAATGTTATAAAAAGCCATTTTTGGCGTCCAGCATGGATCATTTTTATCGATGTTGGAAGAAGGCAAGAGATATCGATTTTGAGGAGCTGAAAGAGCTTTCCTGTGGAATGGAATGGAAAGATTTATCCTCTTTCCTGGAGAAGATGGATATGGAAGAGAGTATAAAGAATATCCTCTCACTGACCGCTTTATATACAACACTGGTTGAGAAGACGCCTATCCATCCTCTAAACATTCCTCTGCCCGGCGGAGAAAAGATTTACGAGCGAGACGGAATATATATCTGCCCGATCAAGAAGAAACATGAGGAGGACAAAAACGCCCTCTGCAGATTCTGTGTGGCATCTCCGGAAAATTCCAGAAAATTTCCAGAAAAAGCCTATTAAAGTTTTTTAGTCTTTTACTATCTCGCCGTCTTTAAGGAAGATAGTCCTCCTCGTCTTTTCGCTGACCACCGGATCGTGTGTGACGATGATAAATGTGACGCCTTCCCGTCTGTTCATCTTCTCCATCAGTTGGATTAGCTCGTCCCCACTCTTCGTGTCCAGTTCACCCGTTGGTTCATCCGCAAGGACGATCTCCGGTTCATTGATAAGCGCCCTCGCGATCGCGACGCGCTGTTGCTGCCCCCCGCTGAGTTGCCCGGGAAGGTGATCTATGCGGTCTTTCAGACCAAAGGACTCGAGCAACTTCATCCCCCGCGCCATCCCATCATCCGATACCCCCATAGGAATTAGAGGGACAAGTGTATTCTCGATCGCCGTCAGGGTGGATATCAGATTGAATTCTTGAAATATGAACCCGATCTTATCTCTTCTCACTTCGCACAACGCCCGTTCCTCCATCTCCACGATGTTGACCCCGTCTATCAACACATCCCCGGATGTCGGTTTATCCAGACCGCCGATCAGATATAGCAACGTGCTCTTACCGGAGCCGGATGGCCCCATGATGCTTAAGAACTCCCCTTCCTCTATCTTAAGGTTGATCTCCTTCGCCCCGATGACATCGGTATCACCGAGTTTATATATCTTCGTCACGTTCCTCGTCTCGATCATTTCTCCCCCGTATGGTTCACTCTGCCCGAAATGCGTCAACTGGACTCATTTTAGATGCTTGCAATGCTGGAACTATGCCGCCGATTATCCCAGAGGTACACCCGATGATGAAGGCGTATATGATCGTAGCAGATGTTATCTTTGTAAGCTCGGTCATCGGCGGCACGGGGATGTTAGGAAACACGATCGGCATCATCGCCTGAAATAAGTATGGTAACAAGATGCCGATGATTATCCCAAGGATCGTTCCTACGATGGCGATCGCAGTGGATTCCATCGTTATGAGCTTTAACACGTCCGGTTTTTGCCAGCCGATCGCCCTCAACGTACCTATCTCCTTCGTTCTCTCGGCGATTGATCTCATCGTCATGATTAGGATGAAACCAAAGCTCGCCAGGATGACGATCGCCTCCACGATATACTCATAAACCTTAAATTGGTCTATCTGCTCTCCAAGGGCTTCCATGAGTGCCCCCTGATCCATTATGCTCACTCCTCTACACTTAGCCTTTATCCACATCCCGATCGTGCCCGTCTCAACATGAGGTTCGGGTATCACCCTGAACATGGAGACCTCGTTCCGCCCCATCCCTTTTAGGTCTCTTGCATCCCTCAGGCTCACAGCGATGCCTTTGTCCTCGAGCGGGTTTCCAACCTCGTATATACCAGTTATATTAAAATCGCGTCTCTTCCCGCCATAAGCCACCCTTACTTCATCGCCAACGCCCAATCCAGACTCGTCTGCCAGCATCTTTCCGATGATGGCACCCCCAATGGGGCTATCAAAGATAGATCCCTCGATCATCTTTGTGGGATAGCTGTTAATGATCGTCTCCTTTGTCGGATCAATACCGATGAGGACCACCGAGTTCATCAGTTCTGCTATGCCCTTTCCCTCGAGCATCTTCCCTGCTGTTCCCCCCATCATCCCGACCATCTGTTCCATCACGATCCCTCCAGCCTCACCCATTATCCCACTTATCTGTCCTGCAGATACGGGACGGCTAAGCTCCACGCCCTTCAATTCTGCCATTCCATACACCCTTGGAACGACGTACCTGACACCCGGTATCCTATCGATGGTCCTGCCTATATCTCCGTTCAATTTTCCATAGAAGATGCCTCCGCCTTCACCCATGGCGTCCACACAACCCCACTCGCCCATGCTTTCGGTGGCACCCCCCATCTTATCTTCCATCCCTTCGGTCAGTGAGGAGAGTCCCACAAAGAGAGATACCGCTATCGCGACGGCTAAAAGCATTAAAATGGTTCTAAACATCCTCCCGAGAAGGTTTCTATACGCCATATGGCGCATCTTCATATTACCGGTTCTTCCTCTGGAGATCATTTCTTAGCTCTTTTCCCATAGAAATAAAATCCCAAGACCGCCACCACCAGTACGAGAACGATGAATATTACCAGGACAGGAACTCGCTCGGTGGGGCTTTTTGCATCCTCCACCTGGCTCACCGAGATCCCCTTCTTCGCAACGATGGTGTGTTCGCCCAGATCATCCGTATAACTAATTTTCATTGCGATGGGGAGTTTCTCGGGCGCGCCTTCTAACACGGTCATCTGGAAGATGGCAGAACCGGCATCGCCCGGAGCAACTGTTCCGGCATATGTAGAGTCCCAAGCCCCTCTTCCCGCGAGGTATCTATTCTCCAATATATCGACCCGAACGGATCTGGCATCGTCTCCCCCGTTGTTCTCTATGGTGACCAATAGGGTAGCCGTTGTGTTTGGTTTAACTTCTCTGGGGCTCGTCTCTATCTCCGGTATGGAGACCTCAGCCCTTGAGATCACGCGAACCGCGATGCTATCCGAGGATGATCCCCCCCAATGATGTATCGTGATAGGCAGACGATACAGACCCTTCTTCGTTTTAGCGTCCGCAACGAGTTTGACCTTCACCGGGCGAGACTCTCCCGGAGAGAGGTCACCGATGTAGAGTCTATTACCGGAACCAACCAAAGATATGGGCGGGACTTTCTCTTCTTTCTCACCAAAAGAGGGGATCGTGCCCCCCATCATCTCCATTATACTACTTGGCATCATTGAAGTTGAAGGTGCAGCAGAGGATGTTGGAGAGATTGCACCCACCTCCAATATCACATCCTTAACCGTGCCCCTCCCAACATTTTTCACCTCTATCGTCATCTCGTTTGCCGATCCAGGGGCAATGATATCATCGGAGACATTGGAGATGATGATATATGAGCTCTCCACCGGAACGGATATCGTTCCAAGCATCTCCGTCTTTGAGGAGAAGGCATTACGGTACGATGCCTTGATGTTAAGATTATATATCCCACCCATCGCGTCGGGTGCCACGTATATCACAAAATGCGACTCTCTCTTCTCTCCACTTATAAGGTCACCCAGCCCATCGGAACCATCCAATATTCCGATCGATCTGGAAGAGGGATGCTCTCCAATCTCGCCGGACATCACGAAGGTACTATTTCCCATAAGACCGGAGAATGTGACCTGTTGCAACTGAACGACCACGTCACTCTTTTTATCTCCGCCGTTGATTATCGGAATAGAGAGATTGACCTTGTCGCCGGGCGAGAGCGGCATCTTATCAAAATGAGCTTCGCCAACGCTCAACGCGCCGACGGTGGGTACCACGGCGGCGCAGATAAAGAGGATCAGAAGCGATAATATCGGTATTGATCTTGTCATCTTAATCGGCTTATGATCAAGTAATGTCCTTTATAAAATTTGGGGTAATATTTGCGGGGGATTCGTATCATAGTCGGGTAACTCTTAGCCTATCGGATATTTATGACCGTAGAATTGCTCATGATATCTAAAATATGCTATTGTCGCATCTCTTACCGGATCCGGATATCTTTTCGAGAGATATATCAAAAATTCATTTACTTCAGAGTCCTTTAAAATCTCTAAAAGCTCTAAGAGTAGCCGCTTGGATCTTTCATCGCCTTTTTGTACCTCAAAAGAGAGACATAACTTCTCCATTGAAAAATATTTTGTTAGGTGAGGTGAGACGGATCCAAGCAACAATCCTCTATCAAGCTCTATGTATGGGGGAACACCCCTCTTTGAAAATCTTTTATCGTCCGTCAGATCTTTGAGATGTTTTTTGTTGTACGCATGTAACTCAATATATATGTCAGGATTCACCTTCTTCACCGATTCTACGATCTTCTCTCCGCATTTTTCATAGTACTCGCTCTTCAACGTGCTGATATAAGCCCCATCACTTACCTTTGGTATGATGAATAGAGATCCAATCTTCGGAGGGGTCAAAGAGGTCAAGATATTAGAGGTATCCTTCCACTCATCTCCGTGGAGACCTGCGACGAATAATCGTTTTGGTATTCCTGATCCAAGTCTTTTCATTTTTTATTCTTTGACTATTTTTAATATTTATATAACACTTTGGCATTTATGAATTGCTAAGCATTTGGACAGAGCGAAAGTATTCATAACCTAAATCTCTTTTGAGCAAGGAGCGCCGCTCCCTTCGCGCCCATATATTCCTCTTCTGAGATCAAGATCTTCGGCTCAAATTCGGGTAGAAGGTACTTTTTTATCGCTCCTTTCACCCTATCCGCATTCAAATTTCTCCCCACGCCGCCGCCGAAGACGACGAGATCGGGATCAAGTATCAAAGAGAGATTCGCGATACTTCTTGCCAGAATCTCGAATCCCTCTATATTATATATCAATTCTTCGTCCTCTCTCATCAACGTCTCCACATCTCTCCCGAACCTCTTTTCGATGCTCCATCCGGAAAAGTGTGTCTCCAGATGACCCGTTCTCCCGCACGAGCACCTCTTTTCTCCCTCCTTTGAGAAAACCGTTGTGTGCGCTATCTCCCCAGCCAGGCCATTTCCCCTATAAATTTCACCATTGATTATCAATCCCCCACCTATTCCGGTTCCTATCGTTATCCCAATGAGATTCTTCACTTCTTCGTCTTCGTGCTCTTTGTATTCCCCGTATGCGAAGCAGTTCGCATCATTCTCCATTATATAAGGCACGGAAAAATTAAAGTTCAAATACTCCACATTCAGGTTGGTCGTTTTAATTATCTTCCCTTTTCTCATCCACGCGGCCACGCCGATTCCCAGCGCTTCGATCCCATAAGATTTGACCAATTTATTGACCCTCTCTGGAAGACTTCTCAAATTTTCCTTATTCGATGGAAATTTTTCCAAAAAATCGAATTTTTCACCGTCATAAACTATTAATTCTGTTTTGGTTCCTCCCATGTCAACGCCGAGAATCATAAGATCTTCTCGACGCCGTAAGAATTATAACTTTTGTTTTTGGTAAACCAAGGTAACACAAAAATTAAATATTTGAACGATTATTTTTAGGAGAAGATGCAATATCTACAAGAGATAAAGAAAGACGATCAGATCGTAAATAATCTCTTCAGGTTTCTGCGTGTGAACGTCGTCAAAATCTCTGCCGAAGAGGTCATATTATCACTCCTCTTGAGAGATGATTTTACCCAGGGCGCCGGTGTCACCGCGGGGGGTATATTGTCAACATTGGCAGATGAGGCGATGGCACACGTGATAATGGCAAATTTGGAGGGGAGAACGGATATCGCAACGGTTGATATGAACATCAGGTTCTTTAAACCTGTGAAAGAAGGAGAGATCGTGGCAAAATCGACGATCAAAAAACTCGGAAAAAAGATCATATTTGCGCACGCGAAGATATTTTACGACGGTCAGCCGATCG
>CABGHG010000001.1 GCA_902158735.1 Candidatus Methanolliviera sp. GoM_oil | reverse complement strand
CACAAGGAATATAAGTCCATATTGATCGTCTGCAGTGCAAACACATGTAGAAGCCCAATGGCAGAAGCCATGCTCAAAAAGATGATACCTGATGGCATGGAGGTTCGATCGGCAGGGGTTTCCTCTGCCGCGAGGAATGGTGGACTTATGTCCTTAGACGCAAGGCTCGCCCTTGACAATGATGGATTCTATAACGAATTCTTTGAAAATTTCCGCACGACATCATTAAGATGGCACAGAGATTTAATAGAGCAATCAGATCTAATTTTATCGATGACGCGAGAGCAGAAGGATAAGGTGCTAGAGTTTAAAGAGGCAAAAGGAAAAGAAGTATATACATTAAAGGAATTCGTCAGAGATGACGATAATTATAAATCTTCGATCTTTGATGATGACATCGCTGATCCGTTCGGTAAAGACGACTCAAGCTATTTAAGATGTAGAGAGGAGATAGAACGCTCTTTGAAGAAGGTTATAGAGAACATCACTTAAATAATTTAAACAGGATGTGTATATAAAATGGGATCGGAAAAATTGGAAGGTCTTTCGACAGCACAGATGGAGAATTTAATAGAGACTATGATGTGGTTTTGGGGGAATCTTCACCAGAGGTGGAGATCTGCCGTAGAGGATGAATATGGGCTTGATGCCGCATGTAAATTGGAACTTAAATTAATCGGCGATGTTGGAAGATCACACGCGAAAAGAATTAAAAAGATTTTTAACATAGGAGAAGGTATCCCTGGGTTCGTTAATGCATTTAGGTTTGTCCCGGAAAATTTTGTGGAGGAATTTGAAGTTTTGGAACAGACGGAGAAACATGTGGTGCTTTGCAATCCATCGTGCTCCGCACAAAAAGCAAGAATTAAATGGGGTAAGAGTGAATTTCCGTGCAAAGAACCGGGAATACTTTACTTCACAAATTTTGCCCGCGAAATCGACTCTGATGCCAAATTGAGCTGCATTGTGTGCCCCCCGGATGATCACCCGGATGACTGTTATTGCAAATGGAGATTAGAGATTCCATAATTGTAATATAGGAAGATCAGTGCTGTAAATCAACGGCATAGAAAATTATTTTAACGATCCTTAATTATTCGCCGTTGCCGGGGTGGCCTAGCTGGTTAGGGCGTCAGACTCATAGGGTGCTTGTGTGTGGAAGAGACGCCTGGGATATCTGAAGGTCGCGGGCTCGAATCCCGCCCCCGGCACTTATTATGGGATATTTACAGAGTACTATACAAAAATATGCGGGTGCTTCCAAAGATCAGGTTTTTGATCTTTGAGCGAGAACAAGCCCATTTTTCTATCTTGATGGTCATCGAAGATCATGAAGAGAAATCAAAGACGGATTTTTGCCTCGCTTTACCACTCTTATCTTCTATCGCCTTCTTTTTTACGTTTTCATCGTGTTTTATCTCCTCTTTTAATATATTATTGATAATTTCACTTTTGATACCAGAAATAAGCACTAATTCTTCTTCTTTTAGGTTTAGTTCCTTTTTAATACCTACTAACGTATGTTTGTCCATGCACAGCCTTTTTATATATGGCAGAGCATCCATCTTAGCCTTTTTCATTGAGATATTATACCTTTTTGATACTTTGTAACAAACCTCGTTTCCAATCTTCTTCGATTTCTTTGCTCTACCAAGTATATTCCACCTGGACGGACTGGAGTAGTCTATATCTTCATACCTTTTGTTTTTTGAGAGTTGAACACCTGTAGTCATCAGATCCACCGCATAACGCCATAACCCATAATTTTGATTTGAATATACCCTTCCCATGTACAAATCTGCTCGTGATAGGCAATCTAAAGCTAAAATAAGGTCATTTCCCCAATAAGCTTTGAATAGATTCTCATTTATCCACTGTATCAAATCTTCGGGCGTTTCATCCAGATTGATCACCATCTTTAAGAGAGGTTTCGGATCATCATTCCTAAAGATGGCGTTTAAGAAGTGAGATCTATCTCTTCTATTATTCATCCCGAAGAAAACATCCCTTCCATAAACGGAGACGTCCTCGACGCCTATATGAGTCTTTCCAATAGATATAGCCTGTAAATCATTTATAGCGGCTCTTAAATCCCTATTTTTATCCGAAATTCTCTTTATTGCGTCATCGTCGAACGTGATATTCTCTCTTTCACATATATCCATTAAAACTTTTGAGATGGAAGATTTTTTTATCTGTTCAAATTTTATCTTCTTGCACCGATTCTTGACACCTGTAGGAATTTTAGAGAGGTTATTAGCTACCAATACGACTGGGTGCCTTGTTCCCATTATTATCTCCCCTATCGCCTTGGCCCCACCCCTATCAGCGTTTCCATGCAAATTATCTGCCTCGTCCAAGAGTATTATCTTTTTTTTACCCTCCAAAGAAGAAGTTTTTGAAGTAGAGCCCGCTATCCTTTTGATAACTTTGTATGTTCTTTGATCGCTTGCGTTTAGCTCGATTATATCGTATTTATGTCCTTCTTCTCCTGCAAGTGCATAAATGGAGGAGGTCTTTCCAACTCCAGGAGGACCATATAGAATTGATGCTTTTTTGACCCTCCCACCTCCAAAATCTTTTATCCATCTCTTAAAATGCTCTACTGCTCTCTCGTTTCCGACGATCTCTTTTATCGTTTTTGGCCTATATTTTTCTGTCCAGTCTATAATCATCCAATATAGAATGAGGATGAACAAAATTTATATTTAACGGTTTTTAAAATAGAGATCAACGATGAGTGCAAATCTTCGATTTGCACACTTGAAAATCGGAGATTTTCAAATGAATCTAAAAGATCTGCTACATAAAATAAGAGAGTTTGACGGTGTCAAGAGGAAGAGCGATATAGGTCACATTGTAGAGGGGTTTGAAGAGAAGGAGGATTTTGTGATAGCTTCTTTTGGGGAAGACGCCGCAGTCCTCGATTTTGGGGATGATATCATTCTCATGTCAGCGGATGGTATATGGGAAAAGATGATAGACGCCGATCCATACTGGGCAGGCTATTGCTCCATACTTGTAAACATTCACGACATCTGTGCGATGGGAGGAACTCCCCTTGCAATGGTGAACATTCTCGCAATGAAGTCCAAAGAATTTTGCATGGAAGCTTTAAAAGGCATGCAGGACGCGATAAAGAAGTTCAAAGTACCGATCGTCGGAGGACACCTCCACCCAAACACTTCATACAATTCATTGGGTATCACCATCGTAGGAAGAGCAGAGAAAGATTCTGTGATCTATAGCCACACGGCAAACGTCGGCGAAGATGTCGTCGTGGGCGTGGATTTGAACGGCAGAATTTACCCCACATGTAGCCTATGTTGGGATAGCGTCACTTTAAAAGATGGTGAGACGTTGAAGAGACAGATGGAATCCATGAGAATATTGGGAAGAAGAAAACTTGTGACGGCGGGAAAAGATTTGAGTAATCCTGGAATGCTTGGAACACTCGGCATGCTTCTTGAGGTCAGTGGGGTCGGGGCAATCGTAGATATAAATGATATACCCATACCTGATGGGTTAGAGATGGAACAATGGCTCAAGATGTATCCGGGGATGGGGTTTGTGGTAACCTGCAAAAAGAAGGATACAGCAGAAGTGATAACTGTCTTTAAAGACCATCTACTCGACGCAAAAAGAATTGGTGAGATAATCGAAGGGAGGAAACTCATCGTGCAAGATGGTGAAGAGACGGAGATTCTATTTGACATTGAAAAAGATGGGATCACTGGAATAAAGGCAAAAAAATAAGGCTCTTTTTAGGGTAAAGAAAATATTTAAACCTTGTAATCAGCATAGCAGTCGCACTGCCTATGTGCAGAATATCCATTTATGAATCGAAGAATGCATAAGGAAGAAATGTTGAAGGTTATCGCACCTAAAGCACTGAAAACAGCTGTTCTCAAACCGGCACAGTCCGAAAATCTAGCGATGGTTTGTTCTTTTTCTCCTGACGACTTCGTCGTGGGATCCCAAAAATCGAAGATTTTTGAGGACCTTCGATGATCTTATGAAGGAGTTCTATTCATTTAGCACACCTGTTAGAAAGAGATTGGAGATGATAAAGAAGAACTGGAAGTACCTCACAGCTTCTACTTCGTGAAAGGAGCTCCTGCCACTAATAATTTACTTGAGAACTATTATTCAACAAGTCTCAAGACGCACAGAAAGAAACAACTTCGGAAGGATAAGGGAATTGAAAATCATATAAAGCTCTCTGCAATGAGGAGAGCTGGAATGCTCAAAAAACCTGAGAAAACGCTGCTTGAAGTATTCTTGAAGTTCATTCCCTTTTTAGATCCTGGATAACTTTTTGTCTATTTTTGGGTTTATCAAAGAGTAATCTAATAGCGATAGCTATCCCTTTTTTTATGATAAAAATGAACTGTTTTCTGGTTTTTCACCATCTGAAACATAATGATGAGAAATATAAAAAAATTGTGTAAAATATGTTTTAAAATCTTCTAACATGCAAAAAATGGCTATTGAAAAATGTGAAAAAGTTGAAAATCACTAGAAAAATCGATAGTGCCTAATCTACAATACTATCTTGAAGAATCCAGATATTCCTTATATTCGAACAATTTTGTCAGAACTTTTGCCGCCCGCTCGGGAGAAGGATATGCAAAGTAGGGTCCCCTGCTCAAATTTATTAGAGGAGTTGTCGCCCCGGAGAAGGTGGTTGCAATTATTGGTTTTTTATATGCCTCGATCCAGTAGAGGACGATCATTCCCATGATGGAATCAAATACCTCCAAAATTTTGCTCATATCCATCCCTTCAGGGTTAAGGAAAGATGGAATCCCCAAGATCATATTCTTCGTTATAGATGTTATATCTGATCTGCTGGATTCTATTATTGGGGCAATCAACGGAACAAACTCTTTTTCGCCTATCTCTTCTCCGGCAGATATGATAGGGGCAATTATAGGTAAAAGAGGTAATATCAATCCGACGAGGTCGATCTTTTCTATCACGGAATCGATCAATCCTTTAAAGGTTCTTATATTTCCACCCCCCTCAAAGGCAGAATTGATCGATGAGGTAACTTTTTCGGAGAGTTCTTTTTCGTCTGTATCTCCATTTACCCCCTTATACGAAAAGGCTAAAAAAGAGCTTAAGAATGGAGAATTGAGCAAAGGTAAGAATTGTTGAATATCGATCTTTCTAAGATCAAACGTGGAGAGTAGATTCGGAACGATCTCCGGCATAAATTTTATCATATCTCTGAATAGCGGCGAATCCATCTCAAAAAAGCTGGAAAGATTGCCAAAACCCATAAAGATCAATGAATCCACTTCTTTTAGTTCCATCACTCGCTCAACCGCCTTCAGATAGGGGACAAAATCTCGATCTCCCGCCGGATCTATGGGGTTACCGCGGCTCCATCGAGGAGGAAACATTTTATCAAATTCATTGATAATATTTTTTGGTAGTTTGATCACATTTAGGCCAAGAGGGGCACAACAATCGGCACACATAACACCGTAGCTTCCCCCAGGGGTGATGACGGCAACATTTCTCCCCGTTGGAAGCGGCTGGGATAGTAATCCAATACCTACATCCAAAAGCTCCTCGGCGCTATCTACCCTGATCGCTCCAGCCTTTTTGAATGCCTCTCCATAAATCTGATACGAGCCAGAGAGGGCCCCGGAATGAGACATTATCGCCCTCTCCGTAACTTCGCTCTTCCCAGGTTTAAGCACGACGACCGGTTTCTCTCTCGTCACCCCTCTGACCTTATCGATGAATCTTCTCCCATCATCTAAACCCTCTATATAAGTTAGGATCACCTTTACCTCGGGGTCTTTCCCAAAGTACTCGATATAATCTTCGATCTGTATACCAACGGCGCGTCCGCAACTCACGTACCTGTGAAACCCTATTCCTCGCTTATAGGCGTCCATTGCTATTGCAACACCCAGATTTCCCCCCTGTGTCACAAGAGCAAATGGACCGTCTCTGAAAGGAGTGGGATACATGAGTGCCGACAAATTTGAAGAAGCACTCCAGAATCCCATACAATTTGGACCGACGAAGCGAATTTTTCCCTTCTTTGCCACCCTGATGAGTTCATCTTCTAATCTCTTCCCCTCTTCTCCGATCTCTGCAAATCCGGCGGAGATGATGACGGCAGATTTGACGCCCTTTTCGACACAATCTTCCATAACATTAGAAACAGCAGGAGCAGGGATAACGAATATTGCCAGATCAATCGGATCCGGTATATCGGTCACCTTTTTAAATGCCGGGTAACCCAGTACTTTCTCTTCATTCCAATTCACAGGATAGACCTTTCCCCTAAATCCACTTATGGTGCTTAAAAAAGTGATAAAACCCCATTTGTTAAAGTCGTTTGTTGCCCCGATCACCGCAATCGATCTTGGGTCGAACAATGGGCTTAAATCCTTCATGATTTTGATATCTCCTTCAATATCCTCTCTTTCGCCAGCCCTATCCACCATTCCCACCACCTATCCCCGTCTCTGTGATCTATAATAGCTCCGGCCAAATCTCTTCTCGCTTTTAATAACAGATCCATCATCATCTCCGGCGTTATCGTGTTAATATACTTCTTGATAAGCTGTTTATATCTCTTGACCATCTCAAATAGGATCTCTTTCATCTCGGCAGGAATATACTCCCACGGGTCTTTCCACTCGTCTATAGAATCGCGGATATCTTGAGGAGTTACTCTCTCAATTTTTTCTAAAATTGCCGGTACGACCAGATCATAAAGCGCTGCTAATCCTACCTTTCTAAAATAACCGAGAAGATCGTTTGCCATCTTTTCACCTCACCGTTGGATAGTTCTCAAATGCTCATACCCGTATTTAATGCCTTCATGAATATCTGCCCGAAGAAGAGGGAACAGACGAAATACCAAAGTAACCACCACTGAAAGCCCCAAAATACCGTATCGACGAGTAGTTTACTACCGAAGAAGGGGAAGATAAAGCTTGGACCGGCGATAGAATTACTCACCGCACCCCATCCATAGACGCCGTACACCTCACTCAAATATACGTAGAGCCACATGAAGAGCGGAATGGTCAGTATGGATATGTACCCCATAGGCTTAAGCTGTTGCTTCTGCATCTCTACGCTCTCCCCCATCGTTTTTTTGCTCTCTTCACTCAACTTCATCAATCTTTCCTTATCCCCGGATAGTTGAGCCTTTTTGTATTCCACCTGGAACTTCTTCATCTTCGTCTGGAATCTCTTCATGAGATCCCAGTCTATCGTATACTTCTGGATCAATGCGGTATAAAGACCTGTCAGGGCAGAAAGGATCAGGATCAAGATGTGTAGATTGCTCGCGGTTAGAATATCGGCCAATGGGTGAAAGATGAAGTTTACAGAGAGTCCTACGGAATCTCTAAATCCCTGACCCCCGATCATTATGCCGAACATCAACCCGAAACCGACCACAAGAGCGATCTTTCCCGCTACATCCTTTATATCCATAAAACTCACTCCGTCCCCAAAAATCTCCTCATCATGGGATACATCTCCATCATCTGTTGAGATGCCATATCTTCATACAGCTTATATGCTATGCCTACGGCAAGGAGCATTCCAGTTCCGGTCACCCCCCCAATTAGGCCAAATAAGCTCGCAAATAGGGTAAGTGCACCTATCGTTGCTCCTCCTAAAACGGTAATCTGTGGTATATAATTTTCTAATCTCTTTTTGAGCATCGTTGGACTCCTCCTGAAACCCGGTATTTGCAGTCCAGAGCTATGGATCTGATTTGCCACGGCTTCTGCATTCATATTGCTCACCTCAACCCAAAATATCGCGAATATGATTCCTCCAACGATCAGAACGGTGGCATCCGTAAAGAGGTGCAGAATGATCTGCCATGTCTGTGGAGGAATCTCGCCCATCAGCTGGAATTCATGAACTACACGGGACGGTATCCAATCATTGGGACCGCTGAGTGGGTTTAGATAGTACATCAATCCAGAGATAGGGACGTTGTTCTCCGCATAAGCACCTATCCAGGAGTTATGCCCGATGAGAGGAATTTTAGAGTTCCATAAGAGCGTTCCAAAGACCCGTACGACGGCCTGTAATGACCTAACGAGGATCATAGGGAGAACGCTTGCATAGATGAGCTTTATGGGATACCTGCCTCTCGCACCCCTGACCGCGTGATGAGAGAGCGGAATCTCCACCCTCATACCCTCCGCGTATATCACCACCAAAAATACGATTATCGTGCTTATCAAGGCTAAAATTTGTCCTTGTCCGAGGAGCATCTCTCTCGAAAGGATTGCGGAAGTACCAACCTTTGCCATCTCGCCCCATCTCCATATAACACCCGCTCTATTTATCGGATTGAACATTCCGACTACGAGAGATTGAGAGACGCCTGCAAGTATGAATAAACCTACACCGGAACCTATTCCCCACTTGGATACGACCTCATCCATGAGCATTATCAGGATGCCACCTATCGCCATCTGTATGAATATTATGAAGAGCAGGAAATTAGGGGAAATTCCAAGGTTAGATGCGAGAAGCAGATCTGGTCTTATGGCTCCTCCCAATATTAGTGGAAGGCTCTCTGCCACGATCATGACGAGGACGAGAATCTTTTGCATTCCCTGGTAAATAGCCTGGTCTCTTGGGTCACCCAAGTTGAGATCTATAACTTTTGCCCCGACCAAAAGCTGTAAGATTATGGATGCCATCACGATCGGCCCTATGCCGAGTTGTATGATGGACCCTTGAGCTCCACCCATTATAGCCCTAAAATCTCCGAAGAAATCTCTTAACTCTGGCTGTAGCCCAAAGAGTGGCACTTCCATCAGCGCAAAGTAGAGGACGAGTATCCCAAGCGTCCACCCCAGCTTAACCTTGAAGTGAACATGACCAAATGGCCGTTCCACAGCCGGAATTTTTCTTAGAAGAGGCTCAAAGATGTATTTTAGCTGTGTGTCAGACATTGTCTCTATTCTGGCATATTTGCCTCGGCAAAGATGACCTCTCCTCCGCTTTCCTCAATCTTTTCTACGGCTTTCACCGAGAACGCCTTGGATGTGATACGTAACTTTCTATTCTTTCTAATGCTTCCAGAACCGAGGACTTTATCTATCCCAAGATTCTCCATATCCACGTTTATAAAGCTGCCTTCTTCTGTGGCCAGCCCCCTAAAGACGAGATTTTGGGCTATCTCATCCAATTTTCCAACATTGATGGTATTTTTCTCTTCTATAACTGCCGGGGGCCTCTTAAAACCATATTTCCCTCTTCTAACCCCCCTAAGTATAGTTCTAACAAAATGATGTTTGAATGGCCCTGCATTCCCCCTTCCTCCTTTGCTCCCGCCCCCTCTGCGTTTCTTGGCATTTCCTCCACCGCAAGTCCTGGACCCTCTATACTTACTCGTCTTATCTTTTACCATTGATTAGATCACCTCATCTGAGTAAGAAGTTTATTTATTTGATCACCGTGGTAACCCAGCTCTCCCCCCTCCTTAAAACTCTTTTTTATGCCATTGTGCCCTTTCCTGGGAGGATGTAATCTAAAGACCGGTTTTAAATATGAAACATCCTTTAGATTCATTTTACCGGTGAAGAGAGCATCTGCAAATTCGTCCAAAGAGTGAAAATCTGAGTCTTCTTTGAAGGAGTGTTCCTTTAACCTCTTTCCCCCTATCATTCTTCCCCTCTCCTCCAAGATCAATTTAAAGGTGTCTCTGTCTATCTCACCCCATGCCACATAATCCTTAACTTTTTGGAGCATTCCATTAGAATATTTATTCTCGCCTAAAAAGATACAATGGTTCACTTTATGAAGCCTCATCATCTTCAACGTATCCTTTATTCCTCTTCTGACGTTTACACTCCCACGAAGTCTCACTACTGCGTACATTTTTTACCCTTCCAGATTTACACCTTTGACCGTTGATAAGTTTTTAAGGGCGTTATACGTCGCCTTGGCAAAATTCATGCTTGTTCTCGTGCTACCTTCCGTTCTTGTCCAGACATCCTTTATTCCGGCCAACTCCAAAACCTTCTTCGCTTTTTCCCCAGAAGCTAAACCGAGACCTTTTGGTGCAGGAATCAGCGTTATTTTAACACTACCAGACTTACCCTTAATTTTGTACGGAACGCTGTGTGGGGTTCCGCACATGCACTCCCATGAACCGCACCCCCGCATAACTTTAACTATATTGAGTTTTGCCGCATTGGCACCTTTTCGTATTGCATTCCCAACCTCGGCATCCTTTCCGACACCGACGCCCACATATCCTCTCTTATTCCCAACGACGATCGTGGCAGTAAATTTTACTCTTCTACCAGAATCCGTCATCCTCTGAACCATATTTATATCGAGAACCTCATCTTCCAGATCTGGAAGCAGAAGATCGACTATCTCCACCTCTTTTAATGGATAATCAATCGTTAATGCCTCATCTATATCACGTATCTCTTTTTCATGCACAAGATGACCAAGCCTTGTCCTGGGAATCCAGTCTTTCCGCACAGGGCTAAATCTTTTTTGCTTCTTTCCCCCCTTCTTCGACGATCTTCTCTTCATTGATATTCCCCAAAAGATGATATAACAGTCTCCTTCACTTTTCCAATCTTCTCTTGAACCCCCATCCGTTCTCCCTCAACTGTTCTTTCGTCAGGCAAAATTTTTGGATCATGCGGAATGCTCATTCCTGCATCAAGCATGCCTTTTAGTGAGGCATATATCCTCGATCCTTTAACCGATGTATTTAAACCGGTGTCTAATATAGATCTATCTATTCCTTCCAATCTCGCTTTTGCTTTTAAACCAAAGAGGAGCCCGGTTAGGTAAGCAGCGGGAATATTGCCTGTGGGAAGATCATATCCATACTTTATTAGTTCTCCCGTAATGGCCGAGATCGAGGTGATATCTCCTTTATTACTAAATCCAACGAGCTGGATGATCATATTTTTATTCGTTTTTCTCACAACAATCCGCGGTCTTTTTGACGACAATAACTTCAATCTTTTTGGATAGTTGGTCTTATTTTCCCTTCTCCTCCTAAAGGGAACCCTATATCTTGGGCCTTTTGCCATATAAGTCACCTTCTAATATCATTCATCTTAATGTATGTATCCAAGAGCCTGATACTCCTAAATTCTCCGCCCTTAGATTTGTTGTAAAGCATCCTGTAATCTGATCTGTCTATCTCCTCTCCGTCTCTTAGCCCTCTCAAATACCTTCTCTGTGCCCTCACGGTCTTCATCCATCTTCCTTTCTTGGAAGAACGAGCATTTTTGGCGCCTTTTCTCTTTCCATGACCTTTTCTGTGGCCATACGCCCTTTTTGCATCTCTTTCTCTTGCTCTTCCTCTGCTCACCCCTTTCTTTTGAATTTTTTTGATAGCACCATCCTCTATCAGCCCTCTTATATCATCTCTCGTTATTGCAACGGCGATATCCTCGCCCTTTTCCGGGTCGAGTCTAACCCTATTTTTTCCAATCTTCATCACTTTTGCTGCAAGATTTTTCTGCATGGAAAGATCTGTCATAGTTCCTTCACCATATTAATGATCTTTATCCCAATCTCTTCTGCTCTCTCCTCTATCTCCAATCTTTTTTTTCTGCCGACGGTTCTCGCGATTCTAGCCACCTGTTTTTCAGGATCGACTTTTTCCAGCTCTTTAATGTTTCTTACGAGCGTGTCTTCACGTCCAGAAGGGTGTAACCCCCTAACAAGTGCAGGAGAACCATATCCTACCTTAACAGCCGCCGGTTTTGATACTTTTCCACGCCTCTGTTTATTTTGTCTCCCTCTCGGCCTTCTCCACGCTTCTTTAACTCTTTTTTTATATTTAGAGCCATATCTGGAGAATCTTGGCTTTTTATGCTTTTGTGTGCTGCGAACTCCCAATAATCTCTGTTCTTCTCCCATTCAAAAATCTCCGATTTTTGAGTGCTCAAAAATCCTTTGGATTTTTGGCATGCCAAGCTTTGCTTGAGCATATGCAAATCTTCGATTTACCCACATGACTATCCCCTACTTATGAGGTAGATACCATCTTGAAAGACCCTTGGATCCCTTCTTCTGATCTTGGTGCCTTGTTCCATATTAGCGGCGGTCTGTCCAACCTCTTCCTTAGCTGTCCCAGTAACCGTTATAGTATCCTTATCTATCTTCACCTTTGCATCCCCAAGGATATTGGCCACCCTCGGTTTCTTCTCTCCCAGGAAATTATTTATGACGAGTTTATCATCTTTTAGTTCAAGTTGGATGGGAAAGTGTGCATAGACCACCTTAAGTTTGTACTCGAATCCACTCGTAATCCCGACTATCATATTGTTTATGTGGGATGCAAACGTGCCTATGATGGATCTGTGTTCTTTTTTGCTTTTTTGGGTACTTACAATTACTTTATTATCCTCTTTAAATATCTCAACGCCAATATAGAATAATCTCTCTTTTAGCGTCCCTTTTGGCCCCTTCACTTCTATCACATCCTTATCGATGGTAATTTCAACATCCCCTGGTATATTTAGCTCTCTTCTCATGAAAGGCACCTTAATATACGAATGCTAAAAGCACCCCACCGATCTTCGCTTCTTCGGCATCTTGGTGAGAGATTATACCTCTCGAGGTCGAGAGTATCAGACTGCCAACGTTCTTTGCCGGCAGGTATCTCTTCTCCCACTTCTCAAATTCTCCCCTCTTGACGGAGTGTCTCGGTTTGATTACCCCACAATCATTTATCTTCCCAAGGAGATTCACCCCAAATTTACCCCCATGCCCATCTTCGATGAACTCGAACTCCTTTAGGAAACCACGCTCATAGAATACCTTAAGAACGTTTCCTATCATCTTCGAAGAGGGTTTTATAATACCTTCCAATTTTCCACCCATATCAGCATTTTTTATAGATGATAGGGCATCTGAAAGTGGATCATGTAACATAATAATCACCTATATTTTTTAAATCCCATCTCGCTGGCAACCTCTCTGAAACACTGTCTACAGAGATAGAGGTCGTATCTCCGGATGAGTCCCTGTTTCCTTCCGCATCTTCTACACTCATTTGCCCCTCTGCCAAACATCTTCTTTGAACGTGATCGCTTTGAGGTTTGTTTTTTTCCCATTCACTCCACCTTCACTTCCAAGTGTTCCCTGGTAAATTCTATCGCCTCTTCTTTATTAATTTTATGCACCTTAGAGACCTTCCCACGATTTATCTTCCTCTTTTCGATCCTCTTTCCGGGTCTCTCGAGTACAACCGTGACGTCCATACCAAATATTCCTATCTTTGGATCATACTTCATATTTGGAAAGAGCAGATGCTCTTCTAGCCCAAAAGAAAAATTTCCTGTCTCATCAAAGCAATCTTCATAGATAGTGTTCTCTACCACATTCAAGGCGTCTTTTAGAAAGTTCTTTGCCATCTGTTTTCTGAGGGTAACCTTACAACCTATTGGCTCTCCTTTCTTGATTCCAAATATTGGTCTTGTCCTCTTGGCAAAGGTTCTCGTGGTTTTTTGCCCGGTGATCGCCTCAAGGACTTTCTCCGCATTTATAAGCTGTCCGCCACTCTCCCCTACCCCCATATGCACTAAAACTTTCTCTATCCGTGGTTTTCTCATGGGGTTCTCACTCATATTAGATCTCCAAATTTAGAAGAGGCTTTTCTTCGCCCACGATAAAGACATAATCCTCGATCGTCTCAAAAATTTTATCACCCATCTCTATCGTCACTATGTTGGGATTTGAACCCCCTCTAACCTCTATCTTCTTTATCTTCCCTACCTCTCCTGTATGCTTTCCGCCTGTCACCAGAGCAACTCTGCCGACTTCGTATCTTATATGTTTCAAGATCTCCCTCTCTGGAATAGATATCATGATCGAATCCTTTCTCCTGTAATCATTATTTGTAAGGATGTTTGTCCCATCGTGCAACCCTATCTGTATCTTTCCACCTCTAACCACCTGCTTCTTCTCTATCTTACATAACTTTACCTTTGGCTCATCCGTCTCTCTAACCGTTATCTTTCCACGATGACCCAATAAAACCCTGTAGTTTGAATCGGGGAGAATACTTATCAGATCGAATAGACCAACCGGAAACCGGTAAGCCTTCCTGACTATGCCATCTACCAAGACGCGGCCCTTTCTAAGAGCATATTTTGCCTCATGGCCGTTATCCACAACTCCGAGCATATCTCTTAGAAGCACGAGCAAGGGTATGCTCCGCTCTATAGAATGAGTGCCTGGTATCGGCTTAACAATCCACTTATGCTCTTTTCTCCCGATGGGCCACGCCCGTGGGGATGATATCCTCTTCTGGTATCCACTCATTTACTTCCTCTCCAAAATCTTTATTCTCTCCTCATCATCCAAGTTTAGTTTGGTTATCATAACGTTCGACGGATGAATGGCTCTTGGAACTTCCGTTCCATCGGACTTTGCAATGACCAGCCCTTCCACCCATATCTTTACGCTTTTTAGATCCACCCTTTGAACCTTACCTTCCTTTCCTCTGTTATCTCCCCTCATTATCAAAACGCTATCTCCCGTTCTAACTTGGACGCTTCTCTTCCCATACTCCCCCCTCAGATCCGTGCTCAATGGAGCTCTAACGAGCTTCTGTCTAATATGAAGAGGTGCGTTATAGAGAGCTCTTCTCTGTTTTCTCGGTTGTTTTGATCTCGTCTTGTGCACAGTCGCAGATCTTCGATCTTTGATCATCTTATTACTCCCTCAAACGATCATAGAAGCCAGGGAAGCTATCTTAGAAAATCTCTCTACTGCCTCTCTCGCGGCGGGGCCTTTTATCTCCGAAGCCTTCAACCCACCACTTTCATCCATGATTACGGCCGCATTATCTTCAAATTGAATCCTGGATCCGTCTGACCTTCTGAATTCTTTTTTTTGCCTGATTATCACCGCATTTAAGATCTGTTTTTTCATCTCAGGTGCCCCCTTCTTTACGGTTACCACCACTATATCCCCTATGCCGGCTTTCGGATACCTTCTCCTAACACCCCTATACCCTTTAACACTGATTATCTCCAAGATCTTTGCCCCGCTGTTATCTGCACAGAGAAGTCTGGAGCGCGTCTGTAACGCTTTTGTTACATTAGATTTGATCGTTTTCATTATAGCCTCTCAACGACGACGAAGGATTTGGTCTTGCTGATCGGCCTGCATTCCGCTACTTTTACCAGGTCTCCCACCCTAATTTTGATGCAAGGGGGATCATGAGCGTGAATCTTAGAGCTTCTTCTCTCATATCTCTCGTACTTCTTCACAAATCGGTTCATCTCCCTTCTAACAACGACGGTTTTACCCTCTGAGCTTACCACCTTGCCGACAAAGACTTGTCCTCTAACGGAGAGATTTCCATGAAAAGGACAATTTATATCGCTGCATTCACTCTCCGGCGGTTTAACGTTTAGACCAATATTTCTCATGATGTATCCCCCATCTTTTTAATTCTCTCCTCTGGCCTACCGACCAACAGCCTTCCATCTATCAGAACATTCTTCCAAGTATCCTTTGAAAATGTTCCATCTTCAAGTTTGCGAATCGAAGATTCGCAATCATCGCTCAAAGGATTTTTAAACATGAATTTTGCATCTTTCTTTGCAATCTTCTTCTCTTCTGACCTCTCAGAGATCACGAGCATCTTCTTCGTCTCATCGGTGACTTTTCCCTTTATGCCGATCTGATATGGATTCTTGCTATCTTCAACTGTTACATCAAGCCCTATCAATTCGTGATACAATATGTTCGTCGGTTTTAATCTCATCTCTTTTACCTATTTCTCCTTAGCTCATTATTTATTGTTTTTATTCTTGCTATGGCTTTTCTTATCGCCCGCACCCTACTAGGATTTTTTAGCGACCCTCCTGCGGCAATAGTGCCCCTCTCTTTTATAAGATCGTATTGAAACCTCTTTAACGCTCTTTCTCTCTCAGATTCGTTCATCTCTCTTATTTCACTCGGTCTCATCAGTGCCAATTTCATCCCTCTGTCGCTTCTTCTTTATCCTTAACTGCTACCGTAGCTTCTTCTTTATCCTTAACCACTACCGTAGCTCCTTCTTTATCCTTAACCACTACCGTAGCTTCTTCTTTATCCTTAACTGCTACCGTCACTTCTTCTTTATCCTTAACTGCTACCGTCACTTCTTCTTTCTCCTTAACTGCTACCGTCACTTCTTCTTTCTCCTTAACTTCGAATTTGTCGGGCAACCGTGCGGAAGGAAGAATGATCCGTACATTAACTCCTATCACACCGAGCTTCTTCTTGGCTATGGTGTATCCCCTCTTAACAATATCATTTACGGGTTCTCCAGCATGTATCATGTACCCTTTAACAAATTTTTCCGTCCTCGCTCTTGGACCAGTAAGCTTCCCCGCAAGCACGATCTCGCATCCAAGCGCCCCCGCAGCCATTATCTCTCTCAATATGTTGTGACCTGCTCTTCTAAAATACCACCCTCTCTCCAACAAATTCGCAAGTCTATTTGCCATTATTAGGGGATTTAATCGTGCATTCTCAGATTCTACCACTTCTATCTGTGGGTTATCTAAATTAAACTTCTTTCGGATCTCTTCGGTGGTTTTTCTTATCTTTTCGCCACCTCTCCCTATCACCAATCCCGGTTTTTCAACATAGACAATTATCTGCATGCCGAGAGGTGTCCTGTTCAATTCTGCTCCACCATAACCTGCCGTCACGAGAGATTTCGCGAGGAACTCATTCAACCTATATTTTTCGAGTCCTTCCATGATGAATTTCTTCTCAACTGGCATTCAAAAATCTCCGGTTTGCCCACATCATTGCACCTCTTCCAATATCATCTCAATATTTGTAGAGATCTTCCTTTTTGGAGTCGTTCTACCCATTGCCCTTGGATAAAAGCCCATCATCTGCCGCCCCTTGCTTGCCATTATGTGCTTTATCACCATCTCATCGGAATTTAGCCCTTTATATTCTGCATTCTTTTCTGCGTTCTCCAGTAATCTCAATATCCCAGAGGCAGCTTTCTCTGGAAATTTTCCGGCATCCCACCCCTTCATCTTTCTATGTGCTACCTTTTTGTTGTGTTTCCTGAAAGGGACAGGCTTTTTAAGTGATATAACATCTTTTAGATAGCCTTTTGCCGTACCAACCTTCATTCCCTTAATCTCCCTGCAGATCTCCATAGAATGTTTCTGGGAGATCGCAATTTCTCGCCCATAAGAATGCACACCATGCACCGGATCTGCATCGATAGAGTATCTGTGTCTGCTCGGCATATCTCTTTAGCCTCATCTCAATGGTATAAACTTGCTCGATTTAGTGGCTCCAAGCCCGGCACTTCCATGCTTCACCTCTTTTCTTGTCAGTGCGAACTCGCCCAGATAGTGCCCGACCATCTCAGGCTGAATCTCGACGAAGGTGAAGCCCTTACCATTATGTATTCCCACCTTCTTACCGATCATCGATGGAAGCACGATCATATTTCTTAAATGCGTCTTAGCGGTTTCTTTCTCCTTGATTTTTTTAAGAAACGTCTTTTCCTCTTCTTTAAACCCTCTCTTTATCTTCCTTCTCTGTCTAGAAGGTAAAATCTCTGATAGCGTCTCTAAGCTCATCTTCTGTAATTCATCCTGTTTATAACCCCTAAATGTAAATTCTTTCCTCTTTGGAACTTTTCTATCTTTCTTGACCATCTTTCATCTCCCTCTTCCAGTTCTTCTCGGACTAATGCTCCCGACCTTTCTACCAGGCGGAGTGCCCCTTGATACCGACTTCCGTCTGCCGATATGCTTATGACCTCCACCACCAAAGGGGTGATCGACGGAGTTCATCTTAACGGCACTGACCTTCGGATATTTCTGTGCCTTACTTTTTAAGGCGTTATGTTTCTTTCCAGCCTTTAAAAATGGCTTCTCTCTCTTGCCCCCTCCAGCGACGATCCCTATAGTTGCCCTGCACTTAGAATCAAGCTTCTTCGTTCCACCACTCGGTAACCGAACGATCGTCTTTCCTCTCTCGTGCGATATGATCGCACCATAAACACCAGAAGCTCTCGCAAATTTTCCACCATCGCCCGGTTTAGATTCTATATTACAAATTAGGGTTCCCTCAGGTATATTCAAAACGGGAAGGGTATTTCCAACCTCTAAAGGTGCCCCCTCTCCGCATACAATCTTTTGTCCGACAAAGACCCCTTCTGGAACCAAAATCATCTTCTCTTCCCTTTTATTCTCCTCTTCAAAGACTGCACTGGCAATCGGTGCACTCCTCGCAGGGTCATGAGCAATCTTTATGATCTCTCCTTTCATAGTCTTACCATCATAGAGCCCGGGGTGGATCAATCCCTCTTTACGCCTATGTGGTGGTGCCCTGTATGTCGGTGTACCCTTTCCCCTATTTTGAGAGATAATTCGCTTACCCATATTTATACTATCCCGAGCTTGGTAGCGATGTCTTCGGCTTTATATTTATCCGAAAGTCTCAACATCGCCTTCTTCTCACCCTTAAATGTTAATATCGTATTAACTTTTTCTACTTTCACGCCGTATAGCTCCTCAAATTCGTCCTTTATTCTATCTTTTCTCGCATTATTATCGACGATGAAACAAACTACATTGTTCTTCTCCATCTCAAGTACCGCCTTCTCCGATGCTACCGGTCTCTTCAAGATCATCTTTATCCAAACTCCCTTAACATCTTTACCGCCGACTCTGACCAGATAGTCAATCTTCCGGCGTGGGTTCCCGGGGCGAGTAACTCTACATTCAGGTCGCTTAGAAGGGAAAAATCGACCCCAGGCAGATTCCTAGATGCTTTCCTAAGTCCTTTATCATCTACCGTTATGATGAGGGCACTCCTCTTTCGTTTGTATCTTCTACCCCGCATCTTACCTTTACCCGACCTTATCTTCTTTTCTTTTGCCCTTTCCACGTCGTCCCAAACCCTAACACGTTTAAAAAGCTCTTCAACCTCTTTAGTCTTGCTCAATCCCTCTATCTCGTCTTTTAGAATGATTGGAACTTCTCCCTCAAAGGTGTGCCCTCTCCTCATAACCAGATCCTTATCAGACGTGGCAGCTATTGCAGATCTGAGTGCCTTTCTCATCTCTTTCTTATTTATCTTCTCGAGAAGATTCTTTTCCACTTTTGGAGGATGTGCTCTCCGCCCTCCAACTGCCCCGGGAGATCTTGCGGCTCTTCTACCATTTTTGATCCTTGCAATCCTCGATACTCCTCGCCCCACGCCCCACGATTCTGCGGACGTGTCATAGCCTGCATAAGGCTTCACCCCGTGTGGCTGGTATCTCCTCGACTGAATGGAGAGAACGGCTTTTTTGATGATGTCGGGCCTGTACGGCTCGCCAAAAGTGTTGGGCAGATCTATCTCCCCAACCGCCTCCCCGGACATATTAAATATTCTTGCTTTTTTTGCATCGTTCATATATCATCTACCCTGCTGTGATTTGACACTGATATATTCAACTTTATGGACGCCAGAAACGACCTCCGGCGTGTGAATATTGGAAATTTTCTGTGCAGATTGCATCCTCATTGCACCCCTCATCCTTATAAGTCTCTTCTTAGGTCCGGGAACGGTCCCTTTGACGAGAAGATAAGGGTTCTTGACGACACCATAATGCACGAATCCACCATCCGGTATTATCTCTGCCCCATCTTCCCCGATGGATATTATCTCCTTGTTAAACTCCGTCCTCTGCTGATAGCCCAACTGGCCTGCCTGTGGAACGGTCCACCTGGTTCTGGACGGAAACCATGGGCCCAAGTTTCCAATATGTCTCCTCTTGCCCCCTCTTCCCTGCTTTTCGTTCTGCGTCATGATGCCCCACCTCTTTACAGGACCCTGAAAACCCTTTCCCGTCGTTATAGCAGAGACATCAACGAATTCTCCCTCTTCTAATACTTCTGAAACTTTTATCTCTCTTCCTAAAAGACTTTTAGAATATTCGAGGATCTCTCCTATCTCTTCTCCGCCTATCTCAATCTCCATGATCTCCGGAATCTTCTTTGGAACTCCGCTGACCAACTTTGGTCTCGTGTAGGCGATCGCCCTAACCTTTGATATGCTCTCTTTTACTCCCTCCAATCGCCTAAACGATTCTTCGTCACTTTTTTCTTGGTTTTTTGCGACACGCACCCGTCTTTTTAGTTCCTTATCCAAATTTACTGTCCAAACCTCTCCAATCGGTTTTAGACCATAAGTTGTATCTTTATAGGCACGTATACCGGCTATTTTCATATTTGGAGCCTCTATAACAGTCGTCGGGACGAATATTTCCTCATCCTTTGTTGGACTATATTCTCGATCATCTTTTATGATAACGTGGGTCATCCCAGCTTTGTATCCGGCAAATCCAAGTAATTTTACTTTCTTAGACGGTGGCCATGCCCCATATCGTGGTATCTCACTCTTTGCCCTTTTTCTCGGGCTAAAGGCGAGCGATCCACGCCTTGGGCGATGTTTTGTTGGCATTTTTCTCTTCTTTGGCAGGATTACTATCTTATAAAAAGCTTTGGTATAACGCGGATGGTCGATCTTGGAATCATATCTATAAGATATACAGAAAATTCGAGCCTATATGGAGTGAAGCAGAGAGAGAAGGGATATGCAGGGTGGAAGAAGGCAGTGGAGTGTTCTATTGGATAAGGTAAGCGTAGTTATATCTGATCCTGCACATCATGCCCGAGTCTCCCGATGGCATCTGCCCTACACCGTCTGCAGTGCGTCATCTGCTTCAAAACTTCTCCTAATTCCTCTTGCTTCTTCTCCACATCTTCAGGTGTTGGTGGTTCTATGTCTTCAAATTTGTACTGCGGGATGAGTGGTATTAGATTCTGCATATAGACACCGAGCTCTTTCACGCGTTTAGCAACCTCTATCATGTGTTCATCATTTATTCCGGGGATATATACCGTATTCACCTTGACGATCATCTTATATTCAATCGCCTTCTTTATCCCCTCTAACTGTTTCTCCATAAGCACCCTTGCGCCCTCTTCTCCCTCCAATATCTTTCCATGATAGTTCACGAAAGAATAGATCTTTGCCCCGATCTTTGGATCTACCGAGTTCACCGTGACGGTGAGGTTTCCGACGTTAAGATCATTCAATCTTTTTGCCTTCTCTGGAAGTAATAGACCATTCGTGCTAAGGCACTTCATCTGATGTGGGAAATTTTCCTTCATCAGTTCGAGCGTCTCAAACGTCTCCTCATTGTAGAGCGGTTCTCCTGGTCCTGCAATCGCGATGACCTTTATGTATGGGAAATCTTTTATTGCCTTTCTCACATAAAATACAGCCTCTTCTGGCTTTAGCACCCTGCTGCAGACGCCGGGTCTGCTCTCGTTCACACAGTCGAAGTCTCGTATGCAGTAATTGCATTGGATGTTGCATTTGGGAGCGACCGCAAGGTGCATCCTTCCGAATAGATGGCATGCACGCTCGCTGAAACAAGGGTGCTCCTTTATCCTTCGCATCTGGGCGGCAAAGAGGTCGTGGTCAAACGGGATATTTTTCTTTTTGCTTCTTTCTTCCATCACATCACCTTTTTGGGTAAAAAGAGGAGAAACAATATAAAAAAGTATCCCTCTTATCCTTCTCCGTGCAAAGTGAATGGAATTAAAGTTTCTTAAATGTAGGAAGCGCTCTTCTCTTATGCTCTGAACGCTTTACGAGTTCCTTCACGTATTCAACCTTCTTGGTATCTGTAAATCTCTCTTTATGCTCCAGTCCATACAATATTCCATCCAGTTCTTTGTAGCTTATTCCTACCTCTTCTTCATCCGTCTGCCCACTCCAAAGACCGGCGCTCGGCGCTTTATCGATGATCTTTCTTGGTATTTCAAGATTTCTCGCGAGATCATAGACTTCCGTCTTGTAGAAATCCCCCAATGGCTCAAAATCTGCTCCAGAATCTCCATATTTCGTGAAGTAACCGATCGCAAGCTCGCTCTTGTTACTCGTTCCGGCAACGAGATAATTGTTCTTATTCGCAAAATAGTAGAGTGTGATCATCCTAAGTCTCGGTTTAAGATTTGAGGATGCCATATTTCCCCGAAGATCGCTTTCGGATATTCTCTCCCCGATGGATCTACATAATTCATCAAAGATGGAGGAGAGGTCGATTACTTTATAATCTATTTTAAACTGCTCTGCAACCGATATTGCATCCTTTTTGTCCTCTTCTCTGCTATAGATTGGAAGTATCAAACCCAACGTATTTTGAACCGCCTTCTTACATAGAACGGACGTAACCGCGCTGTCTATCCCCCCACTCATCCCAACAACCACTCCTTCGGCGCCTGCATCTTTTACAATCTCTCTTATCCATTCCACGATTTTATCTGCATATCTTTTGTGTGTCATATTAATTTGAGGTTATCTTTTTCTTTATTTAATCTAACGGTGATTTGTCCGTCCGATCAGAGATCGGAAAATTATTTATATTGCCTCTGTATATCCTATGTTCATCTCTTTATTTCTACTATGCCAAGATATTTGCCAAGCTTTTTGGCTAATCTATTTAAATGCGTATCTGCAAGAAAATTGGGGGTGAAATATCCAAATGCAAGAGGGGAATAACTGGGTCTTGGCAAACCCCGGTAATTGTAAAGGTTAAAGCACGATGCACATAAAGAGGTTGGAGATACGGAATTTTAAATCATTAAAAAAAGTGGCTATACCATTCTATAGCGATTTTACTGCAATTTCTGGTCCAAACGGCTGTGGGAAATCCAATATAATTGATGCTATCGTCTTCGTTCTCGGCATCTCAAGGTCAAAAGGGATGAGGGCCGAAAAACTCACGGATCTGATCTTCAAGGGAGATGGAATAGAGAAATCCCATGCAGAGGTATCTTTGATCTTGGACAACGATGATGGAATGTTAAGATTTGATGGAGATGAGGTAGAGATAAAGAGGAATATAAAAAAGACAGATAAAGGATATTATAGCTATTATTACATCAACGGACATCCGGTAAGTCTGTCAGACCTTCACGATACTCTATCCGTAGCGAATATAAGCTCAGATGGATACAGCGTAGTCATGCAGGGAGACGTGACGAATATTATAGAGATGAGCGATTATCGCAGGAGGAGGATAATAGACGATATCGCCGGCGTTGCCGAGTTTGATGAAAAGAAAGAAGAAGCTTTAGAAGAACTTGAAATTGTTAAAGAACGAATAGAGATGGCTGATATAATATTAAACGAGATAAAAGATCGTTTAAACCAATTGAAATACGAAAAAGAGCAGGCTTTGAAGTATAAATCTTTAAAAGAAGAGAAAGAGATATATGAAAATTATATGACAATTTTAGAACTAAGATACCTCCATAGAAGAGATAATATCTTGAAAGAGGAGTTAGAAAGATACGAAAGTGATAAAGATGCCTTCTCCTGCTCGATCTCTGAGATAAAGTCCAAACTCATCGTATTGAATGGGGCGTCGGAAGAGATAAATTCAGAGATATCTAAAGCAGGAGGGGGGAAAATAGATGTTAAAAGAGAAATTGAAGAGATATCAGAGCGTATATCAAAATCTAAAGGTAAAATAGAGGCAATGGAGAAAGAGATAGGATCTATCGGAGATAGAATGAAAAAAAAATTCATCGAATCAAATAGAGCGCGGGAAGAAGTTGATGAGATGGATGAGATTATTAAAAAGATGGCAGTTGGGCTGAATATCTTTAATCTGGAAAGAGATGAGATGGATGATGAATTGAACAGAATAAAGTCCAAGATAGACAAAATCGGGGCAGCTCACGCGGAAGAGATAAAAAGATTGGATGAGATTGGATTTGAAATGAGGGAGAAGAGATACGAAAAAGATGAGAGTCTGAGAGAGGAAGACAGGATATTGAGCTTTTCAAGGAGAAGATCGTCCGAGAAAGATGGATTGATCGGTAAAAGATCCGATCTATCTGAAAGATTGGAAGAGATAGAGAACTCGATGGAAAAGACGCTTGAAGAGATTGGCGAATTGAGAAGGGAGAAGAATAAAATTTCAGGCGAATTGGGTGATCTAAAAGAGCGGTATTCATCAGAAAAACTTGAAGCAGATATGTTAGAGGGTAAAATAGATGAATTAAAAGAGATGTGCGCAAAAATAGAGGCAAAAATTAAGGCATCAGAAGAATTAGACGCATATAGCAAGGGAGCAAGCTTCATATTAAATGCTAAAAGGAGTGGAGAACTTCGAGGAATCTATGGATCCGTTGCGGAACTTGGGAAGGTGGATGAGCGATATTCGGTGGCATTAGAAGTTGCGGCTGGTGGAAGACTCCAGCACATCGTAACAGATACAGACGAGGATGCTACAAATGCCATATCCCTTTTAAAGAGAGAAAATATGGGTAGAGCAACGTTTTTACCGCTCAACAGAATAAGAAAAAGCAGGATTAGCCAGAGAGAACCAAAGCTGAACGGATTCATCGATTACACATTGAATCTCGTCAAATACGATGAGAAGTTCGAAGATGTTTTTGGTTACGTATTTGGAGATACCTTGGTCTTCGATAATCTTGAAGATGCTCGATGCGGCATGAAAAATAGCTACAGGATGGTGACGCTCGATGGCGAATTGATCGAGAGGAGCGGAGCGATGACGGGTGGCTCCTTCAAGAGAAGATTAAAGTTTTCTGTCGATCGAAGAGATGAATTACAGAAGATATCTGCAGAAATTATAAAGAGAGAGATGAAATTAGAAGAGGTAAGAGAAAAATTGGCAGATATGAGAGAAGAGATCGAGAGAAGAAGAGATCGCCTAACGGAGATTGAGAGAAGATCATATAAATGTGAGGCGGTTCTCTCGGGTTTTGAAAAGGAGAAAGAAGACGTTTCTAAACAGATCGGAGAGATAGAGAGAGATATAAACCAGATAGAAGAAGAGGGAAGAAACTATTCTGATGAGATGGATTCACTGGAGAAGAAGATTCGAGAGATAGATCTGGAATTTAAGGAGCTTGAAGCGAAGAAGAATGAGTTGGCGGATGGCATCAGATCTTCGATGCTTCCATCTCTCACAGAGAGAAGAGATTCTTTGATCGAAGAGGTATCGAGGTTGAACGATAAGATACGGGGGATAGAGGATGAATTGAGGGAGAGATCCCTGAATAAAAAGCATACAGAAGAGAGGATCGAAGAGCTCAAAAAGGAGCTTGAGGATGGAGAGAAGGATAGATCCATGCTTAAAAATGATATCGAGGGAGAGAAAAAGAAGATAGAAGAGATGAAAGCATTGGTGGAGGAGAAGAGAAAGATCGAAGAAGAGGCAGACGAAAAGACACTTAAATTGCGAGAGAAGAGAGACGCTATCCTAAATGAAATTTCATCGCTTGAAAGAGAAGAACTATCGATAAATAAAAATATTGAGATCATAAACACCAAGAAAGAGTCTGTAAAAGAAAAATTGGATGAATTGAGGGAGAGAATATCCTCCTTCGATGAAAAAGTAGCCACGATGGATGTGCCAGAAGATCTTCCGCCAAAGAGAGAGATCGAAAAGAAGATAGAAGAGTTTGTTGGAGAGATCAAGAGCATGGAACCCGTCAACATGAGATCCATCGATGAATACGGCTCCGTGGATGGGAGATACAGAGATCTCGCGGAGAAGAGAGATGTTTTAAATCGAGAGCGAGATGATCTATTGGAGAGGATTGGAAAATTTGATGGGATGAAGCGCGAAGCGTTTATGAACACGTTTAACGGGATAAACGAGAACTTCAAGGAGATATATGGGGGGATCTCGGGGGGAAGCGGGGAACTGGTTCTGGAAGATGAAGAAGATCCTTTTAATGGGGGGCTTTGGATCAGGGCGATGCCAGAAGGTAAAAATGTGGCTCAAAGATTACAAGCGATGTCGGGAGGAGAGAAGAGTTTGATCGCCCTCTCTCTAATATTTTCGGCGCAAAAATTCCAACCGTCACCCTTCTACATCTTCGATGAGGTTGATATGTTCCTTGACGGTGTTAATGCCGGAAAGGTCTCAAGTATGATCCGAAGCTTCTCATCAGATGCCCAATTCATCGTGATCTCACTCAGGAAGAAGATGCTCGAAGGCGCGCATGGTGTGCTAGGAGTAACACTCATGGATGGTATATCTCACATAACGGGCGTGAGGTTGAATTAATTGGAATCAGATCTTTTACCGCCTGAAGACCCGATAAAGATACTCCTCGAGATGGCATCGGACGGGACGATAGATCCGTGGAATATAGATATAGTGAAGGTAACGGATGAGTTTCTGTCGCATCTGAAGGAGATGAAGATGCTCAACTTGAGAGTATCTGGAAGGACGCTTTTATATGGTTCCATTCTTCTAAGGATGAAATCTGAGGTTCTATTAGAAGAGGATAATGAGAGCACGTTGTGCAAGGAAGAATCTTATGAAGAAGAATTTTTTACCGATGAAAGAGAGGTGGAGATAGGTGAAAAGGAGGGAGATAAATTCTTTCATCATGTAAAACTAAAAAAAAGACCGGTCACACTTTTAGAACTGATAGATCAATTGGACAAAGCAATAAAATTGAGAGAGAAGAAAAATAGATCTAAGGCGCATAAAAAAGATGAGAGAGAGGACGAAAGACGGGAAAGAAAAGTTTTAGAGATGCTGGATGAAGATGATATGGAAACCATCATTCGGCGAATGAGAGAGATACTCGATGAGAGATTTAAGAGTAAAACGACCATTACGCTATCAGAACTGGTGGGAGAGGATAAAAATAATCCCACAAGCATAATACTAACCTATCTGCCGCTTCTCTTTCTCTCTGCCAGAAAATACATCGTCTTAAAGCAAAAAAAACCCTTCAAGGAGATTTATATCGAGCAAAAATAACCAAAAAGGATAGTCCCTTCCTTATACGACCTTTATCTGCCCTGGGGAAAATCCTTTGGAGATGAGCATCTCTTTTACTCTAGCTTTGTGTTGCCCTTGTAGCTCTATCGTCGAGTCTTTAACCGTCCCCCCGCAGGCGAGTCTCGATTTTAGAAAACGTGCCAATTCATCAAGATCTATATCTCCCCCATCCATTCCGTCCACAACCGTAACCTCTTTCCCGTAACGCCTCCTATTCACCCTTATGGTTACCTTTTGGCTCTCTTTGGCAACCTCTTCACATATACAAAGGTCTTTTGGAAGTCCACACTTGGGACACACGTCCTGGTTCATCATGTAAAATTATGCTATGACAGGATATAAACCTTTTGAAGAATTTTACCTGATCACCGATTGAGGAGATCTCTTCAGTCTTCTCCTGAGTTTACCCTTACCATCGCGCCTCTGGTTTGGCCCTGGTCTTTTATAGTTAGCCCTCTTTTGAGGCACAAGCCTGTATCTTCCCTTCTTATTTCTAATCTTTACCCATTTTGTCGTTCCTGTCTTTCCCATATATCAATCCTCTCTTTTTGTTTTGAGGATTGAATAGTATACCATATAAAGATAACTATCATCCCATTTCTATCATCCCATTTTCCGCGTAAGCGAAGAATCAACGTTCTGGCATACTCCCCGCCCTAAATGGCGAGGGATCTATACTCATTTAACCTGTAAATATCTTTTTATGCTATGCAATGCAAAGAAATTAGAGAGGAGAGGAAGATGATAGGTGAAGAGGCGGGCAAGAAGCTGATTAAAAAGGCTATGGAAGAGAGGGAGAGGGCCAAGAAAGGTCTTGAAAGAAGAGATGATTTTGAGACGTTGTCTTGGGTCCCGGTAAAGAGGATTTACACTCCAGAAGATGTAAGAGAGATAAATTACGATAAAGATATAGGGAGACCGGGCGAATATCCATATACGCGGGGGATATACCCCAACATGTTCAGAGGAAGGATATGGACGATACGGATGTTCTCCGGTTTAGGAGGTCCAGAAGATACGAATAGAAGATGGAAAGAACTTATGGCACACGGAGAAACAGGGTTGAGCACGGCATTCGATTTTCCAACGATAAATGGAATAGATAGCGACGATCCACTTGCCCTTGGAGAAGTTGGCAGATGTGGTGTATCTGTCTGCACATTTGAGGATATGGAATCCCTCTTCTCGGGGATTAGACCGGATGAGATCACCGTTAACTTCACGATCAACACGCCGGCAGAATATATCCTCGCATCATACTTTGCACTCGCAAAGAAGCGAGGAATACCGATCTCAAAGGTCGGTGGCACGACGCAGAACGATTCACTGAAGGATTTTTATTCACAGAAGCATTATAGATATTCACCCGAGGCACATCTCTATCTGAACACGGATCTGATAAGATACTGCACAAAGAACGCTCCGCTCTGGAATACGATCAGCATAAGTGGATACCACATCAGAGAGGCGGGTTCGACTGCTCTCCAGGAGCTTGCTTGGACGATTTCAGATGGCGTAGAATTTGTCAGGTATCTTACCGAGAGATGGAAGATGGATGTGGATAGCTTTGCTCCGAGGTTGAGCTTCTTCTGGAACGCACATGATAATTTCTTCGAGGAAGTCGCAAAATTTAGGGCGGCGAGAAAGATCTGGGCGGAGATTATGAGAGACTGGTTCGGGGCTAAGAATCCAAAATCACTTATGTGTAGGTTCCACGTCCAAACCGGTGGATGTACCTTGACATACCAATATCCGGAGACAAATATTGCAAGGGTTGCCATACAAGGGATGGCAGCGGTGCTTGGTGGTTGCCAATCCTTACACACAGATTCTTACGATGAGGCGATCTGTACGCCGACGGATAAAGCGGCGGATATTGCCACCTTAACCCAGAGGATACTGGCATACGAGATCGGTGCAACGGATACGGTTGATCCACTCGGCGGTTCTTACTATGTGGAATGGCTCACAAGAGAGATGACAGAAGGAGCGATGAAGGAGATCGAGAAGATCGAGAAGATGGGAGGTGCCACAAAGGCGATCCTCGATGGCTACTTCTGGCGGGAGATTGCAAAATCGGCATCGGAATACCAGGGTAAGATCGAGAAGAATGAAATTATCAAAGTTGGTGTAAATGATATAAAGCCAGAATCGATAGAATATTCGTTTGAACCTCTAAGAATACCGTTGGATCTCGAGGAGAAAAGAAGGAAATGGTTGAAGGAGTATAGAGAGAATAGGGACGGTAATAAGATAGATACTATCCTTGATACCATAAGAAAGACGGCAGAGGAGATGCAGGATAATAAATTCGACGAACCTCAACCGATGTTTGAGCATATATATGAGGCGGTGAATGCCAAAGCCACGATGGGAGAGGTGATGTATGCGCTCCAGGATGTCTTTGGTAGATTTAGGGAGCCGCCCATATTTTGAGATGGTGCAAATTGGAGATTTTTGAATGATAAAACCGATTAAGGTATTGATGGCAAAGCCGGGATTGGATGGACACGATAGAGGGATTAAGGTGGTCTCGAGGGGATTAACGGAGTCGGGATTTGAGGTGATCTATGCTGGTCTCTGGAATACACCGGAGATGATCGTTGAGACGGCGATTCAAGAAGATGTCGATGTGATAGGTCTCAGTATATTATCTGGAGCACATGATGTTCTCATCCCAGCAATAACGGGTGCGCTTAATGAGAGAGAATTGCTTGAGAATGTCGTGGTCCTGGTGGGTGGTACGATTCCATTGGAAGACTTTGACCTCTTGAAACGCTCGGGAGTCGATGGTATCTTCATTCCCGGCACAACGATATCTGAAATTGCGAATATGATCAAAAAACTTGTAAAAGATAAACTGGGGAAAGAGGTAAAATAAAAAGAGATAACTGGTAAATATGGGTATGAATCTAAAAAATCTTTCTGATGGAGAGATTATAAAAAGATTACGGGAGGGAGATAAGCCTATTGCCTCAAAATTGATCAGTTTGGCGGAAGATCCCACTGAGGATCATACACCATTGGAAGAGGTATATAAAGAATATAGAGGAGATGCCCATATCGTCGGTTTGATTGGCCCCTTCGGCGTTGGAAAGAGCACCTTGATTAATAGGCTTATCGGGGCATACAGGAAAAAAAATTATAAAGTTGGAGTCATCGCTATAGATCCCACAAGCCCCTTAAGCCATGGGGCACTCCTGGGGGATAGAGTGAGAATGCAAGACCATGCAAACGATAAAGATGTCTTCATAAGGAGCATGGCATCGAGAGGCGGTTATGGAGCGGTTCCTCAAGGGGTCGGGGCTGCAATTAAGATTATGGACATCTTCGGCTGTGATATCATCTTTTTGGAAGGGGTCGGAGCGGGGCAATTGGATATAAGCCCCGCGAGATATGTACATACCGTGGTGGTCGTTGTGGGTCCTATGATGGGCGATGACATTCAGATGATGAAGGGAGGTGTAACCGAATATGCAGATATATATGCCGTCAATAAGGCAGATGATCCGAAATCGGAGATGGCCGTTCAAGTGATAAAAGAAGCTCTTAGATATAGTTCGGTAAAAAAGGAGTTTTTGCCAAAGATCGTGAAGACAGTCGCAACTTCTGGAGATGGTGTCGGCGAATTGGCATCTGCGATAGAGGAACATAAAAGATTCATTGAGGAGAGAGGAAGATACGGAGAAAGAGTGAAAGAACAATTACGATCTGAATTGAGGG